>DATERO010000070.1:0-8080 GCA_035271465.1 Dysgonamonadaceae bacterium
TTTTGAAAACGTTGATCAGTTAAACGAGTTCATGAAAACCATGCAAGGAAAAAGCTTGGATGATTTGCCAGAGTCAACTACTGATAAAGGGCGTTCACAAGATTTAGTGCTACAAGCTTATGATGAGACTCCTGCTAAAGGGAAGAAGTTGATTAAACAAGCCCTTGAGCTCGATCCCAATAATGCTGATGCTTATAATTATCTTGCGAGTGTAGAAAATGATGTTGACAAAGCTTTGACATTGTACAGACAGGCTGAAGAAGCTGGTGAACGTGCACTGGGTGAAGAGTTCATGGAAGAGAATAAAGGGCATTTTTGGGGATTGATAGAAACTCGACCCTATATGAGAGCCAAAGCAGGTGTTGCAGGTTGTTTGTATGCAAAAAATAGAGTTAATGCAACTATTGAAGTGTATCGAGAAATGATAGAACTAAATCCCAGTGATAATCAGGGCGTGAGGTATTTATTGGCCACTATATTATTGAGCAAAAAGGATTTGTCAGATTATGAGTCATTCGTTAAGAAATATGAAGGCGAAGATTCCGCGCTATGGCATTACAACAATGCATTGTATCACTTTAAGAAAATGGGCAAATCCGCTAAGAGTGACGGAGAGTTGATGAAAGCTTATAAATTCAACCCCTATGTTATGGAATTTATGTTGGGATTGAAAGAGTTGCCTGAAGAGATGCCTCAGTTTATTGGAAGAGGTGATGAAAACGAGGCTGTTGCCTATATTTTTGATGCTATTCATACCTGGGGCAAAACTGATGGCGCACTGAATTGGATGTATGAGTTTTTGATGGAAAGAAAAAATGTGAACTGATGAAGATATCATTGTTTTATAGTCAGTTTAAATTGTTACTGTAATCTTTTCTATTCTCTATTCTGTGTTTCCTATAGCTAACAAGAAAACTATGATGAGAAGTAAATTTTGAGTGTTGTATGCTCATTTGTTAATATACCTAAGTTGTTAACTTTGTATGGTCGAAAGTTATATCTTTGTTTTCGAAGCTGTGCATCTGCATTTATGAAAAAAGTTTATAACTGACGATTGAAAAAGTGAAAGAAGGATTAGATATAAAAAAAGCGAGTTTAGTGCTGTCCATTTTGGGAATAGCATTGCTGCTATTGTTTTCTCCTTGCAAGGTTAGGAACTTTATTGAAGTTGAATTGGGACTTCCTCAATCAGAGTTTCTAAACAAAAGCCAATCGATAGTTTCTCAATCAGATTGTCAAAGTTTTGATCTTTCTGAAATCATTCACTCTTCTTCCAAGCCAACAATTCATAAGCCTGACTTTTTAATTTCAGATGATTCTAACTCTGAGTTTAGGGTCAATCTACACAGTTGTCTTTTTAAACCTTACACTTCAGTAATTCAACAGGTTGCTGATATTCCCCTCTATATCCTATACCAAAATCTAAAGATTTACGCGTAATTGATTTTCTAACCAAGAAAATTTAAAGCAACTCCTTTATTATTATCAATCTATGCAATTGATGAGCATCTGCAAGTGATTAAAGTTCCCAGATTCTCAGTTGTGCATAAATCTTGTGTGGTTTATTGATAATCAAATAAGTGGATAGCTAAAAATCTCATATTCTTGGTACAGACTGATGAATGATTGTGGGTAAATAATTGCCCATACATAAAAACAACACAAACATTTTATTCTTCAAATCTATGCAAGCGAATTAATTATAGCTTACAAAGGTTGAATCAATTACAAAATTACAAACAGATGATATTTCCAGAACAAGCACCTGAAGTGAACTATCAATCAGCAGTTGTATTTCTGGTTATGCCAAGTTTTATACTCCGAAAGGCATCTATACGGTTTGCAGCATGCAAGAGAAGGATTTATCACACAAACTATTAATAAAAACATGACAACGAAAAATATAAGTATAAAAAATAATGTAGGGCTATATACTTTAGCCTTAAGATTGGTTGTGGGGTGGACATACTTTTCCGCATTTTGGAGAAGAGTAGCCTTGACAAACAAACTAGACATGGATGGGGTAGGCTATATTGGTGAAAAGTTTAATCACTTTCTGCCAAATGCCTTAGGCATAAAACCATTGATTCAGTATATGGTTGAAAATCCCGATATACTTTGGATAAGCATGGTGGCTTTCACTATTATTGAAGGGATTGTGGGGCTATTCATTATGATGGGGTGGTTTTCACGCACAATGAGTATTGCTGTATTTGGATTGGCTATGGGAATGCTCCTTGGTGCTGGTTGGATAGGCACAACTTGTTTGGATGAATGGCAAATCGGGGTGTTGGGTATTGCAGCTGGATTTACCCTCTTCTTAACGGGTAGTGGAAAGTATTCATTGGACAATTACTTCATGAAGAAAAACTATAAGCTAACACATCACAAACTATTCCCATGGATTGCTTCAGGTGTTTTACCAATTAAAGAGAGCGTTTTAGCTAAGGTTGTTTTAATAGGCTCTATATTTATCTTCGGAATGACTTTGATGACCAATCAAGTGTTTCACGGAGGTGTGTGGGGAACGCTTCACAACAAGTCTGTAAGGCCGAAATTAGAAATTACTGAAGGGGTAATTGATAATAATACACTCTCTTTTGACGTCTATAGAGTAGAAGGTGCTGATGTTTATGGCTCTTGGTTGATAGGCATTGAATTGATTGATGCTAATAACAACGTTGTCCTTGATTACACGCAAGATGATTTAGCGGCTTTGAATGATGAAAGTATTTCGAACTATTATATTGCTAAAATAGAACCGCATAAACATAGTCTGCTCATTCCATTGGGCGCAAAGGCAAGATTACATCTCAAGAGCGATGTCTTGTCAAGTTTAGATAAAGGAACTTACACTTTAAAAATGACAGACATTAGTGGTGCATTTTGGGAGCATAAGATTGAAAAATAATTAAAGCTACACAGTGTGTAATGAAAAGCGGTTTGAGTGTAATACTTGAGCCGCTTTTTTTATAAGGTTTTAATTATAGATTTGTGTTTATTCAGTTCATGAAGCTAAATCTGTGGATTTTAAAAATTAGTCGATGTTGCTAATTGATTTTTCAATAATATTATCTTATGCAACGAAGTGAAAAAAGGTCAACCTAGTGTCTAGGTTGACCTTTTTTTTGAATTATTAGAGACGCGATTTTGTACTTACTTTGTAATTCTTTCAAGCCATTTCAGCATAGAGAGCATCATTAGCATAGATAAGAGACATGCTACTACAAAAATGCTCCATGCTGCCCAAATGGGTAAGCTTTCGTAGAATATAGTTCCAACAAATAATATCAGATTAGCTACTGCTGTTGTACCCAACCATGCACCCTGCATTACACCTTGAAGATGAGGAGGAGCAACTTTTGAAACAAATGAAAGTCCCAATGGACTAATAAAGAGTTCCGCAACAGTTAATATGAAGTATGTACCAATTAGGAGAAGAGGCGTAACACGTGCTGCATCAGCAAGGCCTCCCATAGCTGTAATTTCAGAATAATTTGGTAGGTCAAGAGATCCAATAGCCATAACTGCAAATCCAGCTGCAGCAATTCCCATTCCTATTCCAATTTTCTTGGGAGTGGATGGTTCCATGCCTCTCGCTCGTAACCAACCGAACAAACCAATAATTATTGGAGTAAGGAATACAACAAAGAAAGGATTGAAGAATTGGAATATCTCGGCACCTTGTATTGTGGTAAACCCTAAATCGATATTAATCATGCTAAGGTTTGTGTAGTCTTTTGCGAAAAAGGTTAGCGTAAGTCCATTTTGATGAAACGAGAACCAGAAGAAAACCACTACTGCAAATACTGAGAACAATGCGTACAATCTTTGGCGAACTTCAGCAGTATCCATTTGAACTACTTTGGGCTCTTCAATTGTTGGATCTTGAATTACTTTTTTAGCTGGATCTGGTAGTTTATTCTTGTTGGTTATAAAAATAACAACCGATATCAGCATAGCAACTATAGCTATAGCAAAAGCATAATGAAACCCAGTATTAAATACGTTGAGGTATTCGTTAGCGAATGAGGTTAGATTAGTGGGTGCAACTGTACTTACTTCAGTCGATAGACTTGCTAGACGTGCACTTGCTTCAGGAGATATAGTTCCATTAATAAACTGATGACATAAAGCAGGCAAATCCGAGTTGTAAGCAAAATTGTGGCGTTGTAACCACCAGTTTCGTATTCCAACTGCAATAAGCGGAGCAAAAAGTGCACCAACATTAATAAACATATAAAAAATTTGAAAGCCAGTATCTCGCTTGTCTGAGTATTTTGGGTTGTCATACAATTGACCTACCACCGCTTGCAAGTTTCCTTTAAATAAACCATTACCAAAGGCAATAGTAAAGAGGCCAACAAGTGTGAGTGTGAGGTAGAGACCAAAATTAGGAACAGGCGTTGGGGTGGGGATAGCAATTAAGACGTATCCCAGAGTCATTAAAAGGAGACCTGTTAGAATTGTACCTTTATACTTTTTTGTTTTGTCAGCTATAAGTCCTCCAGCCAATGCAAGGATATATATTAATGCGTAAAAAACAGAGTATATAAGGCTTGCACTTTTTGTGTCCAAACCGAATTTTGACATAAGGAAAAGCGAAAGTATCGCCATCATTATGTAAAAACCGAAGCGTTCACCCATATTTGATAGGGCAGCTCCAATTAGTCCTTTAGGATGATTTTTAAACATAGATTGTGACTTAATGGGTTAGTAAATTATTTATAAATATTTGTTTCGTAACTCTCTCCTAAAGAATGATACTTGTCATTCATTTAATTAAGAGCCAGCCTATTGTTAGATTAAATATGATGAACTCGATTTATATCTTTTCAATAGATATAATAGAAGATGATTCTTTTTAGTATAGTTGACTGCAAATATAAAAAGAATTTAATGATTTACCTTTAAAACTACATGCACTATTTACTTTGAGTTCATCACCTATAGCTCTATTTATAGGATGCTTTCATAAAAGTATGATAAAACTATATTGTTATTGTCATTTCACTTTCAGGTTACTATAAAAAGAATGCTTCAAAACCTACTAATCATGGGCTATAGGTAGCTTCTTAAAGTTTAAAAGAACATTTTATTGATTTTTGTTGTTGTAAATAAAAGAAAGTGTTACATTTGTGGTCATAAATTAAAAAACGATTAAGTGATTCATCAATTTTTTACATACTCATTCTATTTTTACTTTTACTTTACTAAGTAAGACAGGATTGAATATGCGAAAATGAAAAGATAATCATACAACATACATTTTAAATCCTGTCGATACTACGACAGGATTTTTTATTTTACACTACGAACTCAAAACTATACATCACACGAGATGAAAAAAGTAGCCATACAAGGAGGTCTTGGGGCCTATCACGAAATAGCAGCGCGAAATTATTTCGCAGATGAAGATGTTACCATATTGCCATGTCTCACTTTTCGTGATATTTTTGAAGAGGCACAAAAAGACCCTTCTCTTATTGGCATCATGGCGATTGAAAATACAATCGCTGGAGGGCTTCTTCCCAATCATGACTTGCTAAAACTGAATGATTTGTGGATAGTAGGAGAGCACAAATTGCGTATTTCGCATTGTTTAGCTGCACTACCGGGACAAAAGCTTGAAGATATAAAAGAAGTTACTTCTCATCCGATGGCTTTGATGCAATGTGATGATTACTTAGATGGCATGCCATGGGTGAAAGTAGTGGAGCATGAAGATACTGCTTTGGCTGCAAAAGATATTTCTCAAAAGAATCTGCACGGTGTTGCAGCTATATGTAGTAGTTATGCAGCAGAACTTTATAATTTAGAGGTTTTGTCAGCGGGCATAGAGACAAACAAACGTAACTTTACTCGCTTTCTTATTTTAGCACATAAACATATGCTGCCCGAATTGCAGAAAAACAAGAAAATAAATAAATCATCATTGGTTTTTGTGCTTCCACATAGCGAAGGAAGTTTATCAGGGGTACTTTCTGTTCTTTCGTTTTATAATATAAACTTAACACGTATTCAATCACTACCTATTTTAGGGCGTGAGTGGGAATACCAGTTTTACATTGACCTCACTTTTACTGATTATAATAGATATAAGCAATCAATAGATGCAATTATGCCACTTGTTGCGAATTTAAAAATACTGGGTGAATACAGCAAGGGCAAAAACTTAGACATTGAAAATAACAATATATGATACAAACGAATACAATAGAACCGGCAGAGCACATTAAGAGTGTTGCAGAGTATTACTTCTCTGTAAAACTACAGGAAGTTGCGAGAATGAATGCCGAAGGTAAAAATGTAATTAGTCTTGGAGTGGGTAGCCCCGACCTACCTCCATCTGAAAATGTAGTGGAAGAGTTATGTAGAGTAGCTTCTTGTAATAATATTCATGGTTATCAACCTTACACAGGTATTCCTGAATTGAAGCAAGCATATTCAAGTTGGTATAAAAGGACATACAATGTAGAACTTACCACTTCTGAGGTTTTGCCACTGATAGGATCAAAAGAAGGTATCATGCATGTTTCCATGGCTTTCTTGAATGTGGGTGATAGTGTTTTGGTCCCGAATCCTGGTTACCCGACTTATACGTCAGTTTCTAAACTGATGCGAGCCAATGTAATTGCTTATGATTTATTGGAGTCAGATAATTGGATGCCCGATTTTGATGCACTTGAGCAAATGGATTTATCAGACGTAAAGCTAATGTGGGTTAATTACCCTAATATGCCAACTGGAGCAAACTCATCTTATGAGTTGTTTGAGAAATTGGTGGCATTTGGTAAAAAACATTCTATCGTGATATGTCATGATAATCCCTATAGCTTTATCCTTACAGATAAACCAAGAAGTATCTTAGAGATTGAAGGAGCAAAGGATATCTGTATTGAACTCAACTCAATGAGTAAGTCACACAACATGGCTGGATGGCGAATGGGAATGCTTGCATCGAACGAGCAATTTGTCAATTGGGTGTTGAGAGTAAAGAGTAACGTAGATAGTGGACAATTCAAACCAATGCAAATGGCAGCCATCAAAGCACTTGAAGCACCAATGCAATGGCATGATAACATGAATCTACTATATGAACAAAGACGAATTTGGGCTTTTAAAATTATGACTCTCTTGGGGTGTAAATTTAATGAGAATCAAGTGGGTCTATTTGTATGGGCTAAAATACCAGCTTATGAAACAGGTAGTAAAGAGTTGATTGATGATATCTTAACCCATGCACATGTTTTTATTACTCCAGGAGCTATCTTTGGTAGTAATGGTGAAAGGTATATTAGAATTTCTTTGGGAAGTCCTGCTGCAAAGATCAAAGAAGCATATGAAAGAGTAGCAGATTTTTTAGTAAATAGGAAGATAAGATAATAGCATTATGAAAATAGAATCAATTTTATTGCCCGATGTGGACGAAAAAAGGCCACTTATTATTTCGGGACCATGTAGCGCAGAAACAGAAGAACAAGTAATGGAAGTTGCTAAGGAGTTAGCAAGTAACGGAGTTAAAATATTTAGAGCGGGTATCTGGAAGCCTCGTACAAAACCGGGAGGTTTCGAAGGTGTTGGGATACCGGGGCTGAAATGGTTGCAGCGTGTCAAACGCGAAACGGGAATGTATGTTGCCACTGAGGTTGCTACTGAGAAGCATGTTTATGAAGCACTTAAGCATGGAATAGATATGCTTTGGGTTGGTGCCCGAACCGCGGCAAATCCTTTTGCTGTGCAAGAAATTGCAGATACTTTAAAAGGTGTTGATATGCCTGTTCTTATTAAAAACCCTGTGAATGCAGATCTCGAACTGTGGGTTGGGGCTTTTGAGCGACTTTTTAATGCAGGAATTACTAGACTTGGTGCAATCCACAGAGGTTTTAGCACAGCCGATAAAAATATTTATCGTAACATACCACAATGGCACATACCAATTGAACTGAAAAGACGATATCCTGACTTGCCAATTCTATGTGACCCGAGTCACATTGGGGGTAGTAGAAAATTGATTAAAACTATTTCTCAACAAGCAATGGACTTAAACTTTAAGGGACTGATTGTTGAAACTCATTGC
>DATERO010000071.1:0-2352 GCA_035271465.1 Dysgonamonadaceae bacterium
ACAAGGCATATTAGCACCTTCGGAAACAGCTATTACTCCATTTGAAATAAGGTTTTGTGCATCAGTTTCATTTATTTCGTTTTGTGTGGCAGAAGGTAATGCAATATCTCCCTTTTCAATCCAAGGTCTTCCTCCTGCTACGTATTTGCAACCATATTCATCGGCATACTCACTAATACGCCCACGATAGAGATTTTTCAACTCCTTTATATAAGCAAGTTTTTCTGTAGTTATACCTTCAGAATCATAAATGTATCCATCTGAATCAGATAGCGATACTGGTATTGCTCCAAGTTCAATTAATTTTTCGCAGGTATATTGTGCAACATTTCCTGAGCCCGAAACAAGACATTTTTTCCCTTTTAAATCAATATCCTGCCTTTTAAGCATTTCGTTTAAGAAATAGACATTTCCATATCCAGTAGCTTCTGGCCGAATGAGCGAACCTCCAAATTCAAAGCCTTTGCCTGTAAAAGCTCCAGTAAACTCTTCAGCTAGTTTTTTATATTTTCCAAACATGTATGCAACTTCACGACCACCAACACCTATATCACCAGCAGGGACATCTGTATTTGCACCAATATTGCGCCACAGACCTTCAACAAAAGCTTGACAGAAGCGCATAACCTCACCGTCAGATCTTCCTCGCGGTGAAAAATCAGAACCACCCTTACCACCACCCATAGGTAACGTTGTCAATGCATTTTTGAAAGTTTGTTCGAATGCTAAGAACTTAAGAATGGAGAGAGAAACTGATGAATGGAAGCGAATGCCTCCTTTATAAGGACCAATAGCATTGTTGTGCTGTACTCTATACCCCATATTAGTGTGTACATTGCCCTTATCATCAACCCATGTAACTCTAAAAGAAATTATCTTATCAGGAATAATCAAACGTTCGATTAAATTGGCTCTTTCAAACTCGGGATGTTGATTGTAGATTTTTTCTATCGATTCCAATACTTCTTCAATTGCTTGATAGTATTCTGGCTCGTTTGGGAAACGACTTTTAATTTGGCTAATAACCTCTGATGTTTTCATTTGAAATTGTAAAAATAAAGAATTTACTCTTATTAAAATGACATGCAAAAATACATATTAATTTTTAATTGAAGCCATTTATGTATAAAAAATATCATTTAGATTGTAAAAGGGTTATTTTCTTAGAGTTTTGTAAATAGGAATAAATACAATTATGCCTGACATAATAATTGATACAATATTTGTTGTTGTAATCTTTTGAGAGTTTATTAAAATAAAGGCTACAAGAAAGATCCATAGTAAAACTATGAATCCCATTTGTATTGGGGTTAGCTTTTTTCGTGCCATAAACTGATATATCTTTTTTTGGTTGATTACAAATATACGAAAAGTGGTGTCTGAAAAGATGAATTCACTTAAAAAGAAAGTTAGACACAAAAAAGCGTTTAACTTTAAGATAGACTAACCTTAAATTTAAACGCCAATCTTTATAATAGCTTATGATACTTTTTTGTTAAATCACCCTATGACTAAATTAGTTCAACCATAGGACTCCCTGTTTGCACAAAGCTACTCTCTTCTACTAATATTTTACTTACAGTTCCAGAAACTTCGGCTATAATATCATTTTCCATTTTCATGGCTTCTAATATTAAAATAGTTTCTCCCTTCTCTACTTTGTCACCAACTTTTACATTCACTTTGAGAATATTACCAGGCATAGGACTTTCTATAACCTCTTTTGCCACTTGAGTTGGTTCTGCTACTAGTGTTGTGTCCGTATCTATAGTATTTTGTTTTTCTACAGTTTTATTTGTGGATTCGTATTGATCTTTACGTTTATTTTTCAGATATGTCAGACCCACAGCAGGGAATAACTCAAGAAGCAACTCATCCTTTTCATTTTGAGCAACCTTTACACCCCCGTATTCATGAAGTGTTGGATTTTCTTGCCTCTCATATTTAGATGTATCATAAGGAGTCTCTTCTCTTGTTCCAACAATTTGCAATCTAAATTCAGGATCAATAGGAACAGGTGTTGTTCCATATTCGCCCTTCACTAGGGCTACAAATTGGTTCGATGGATTTGCATATTTCTCATGACCTCTCTTTAAATTAAGAGCGGAAGCAACAGCTTGTACCCCTACAATCTGACTGGTTGGTGTAACCAATGGAGGCAATCCCGCATCTAATCTTACACTTGGAATTAATTTCATAGCATCCTCCAAGATGTCAAGTGAATTATATTGCTTTAATTGAGCAACCATATTTGTGTACATACCACCAGGTATTTCAGCATTCTTTACTAATTCATCGGGTTTTGGAAAATTGAAGTAATCTTCAATTGCATGACATGCATCTAACAAAGCC
>DATERO010000072.1:0-10317 GCA_035271465.1 Dysgonamonadaceae bacterium
ATGTATCATACTGCCGATATAGCTTTAGTTACTCCACTACGAGACGGCATGAATTTGGTGGCAAAAGAATATATAGCAACAAAACACTCCAACTCTGGTGTGCTTATTCTAAGTGAGATGGCGGGTGCAGCAATCGAACTGCCCGATGCAATAATTGTAAACCCTAATGATGCCGAAGAAATCAACAACTCGATTTACAAAGCATTGACCATGAGCGAAAAAGAGAAGAAGAAGCGCATGAGAAAAATGCAGAAACGTGTTTCAACACAAACAGTAAAGAAGTGGGCATCAGATTTTGTTGGAGAGCTACAAGACATCAAGAGTCAGAACATAAGCATCAATAAAAAAGTCATTACTCAGAACAAGCTAAGCATCATAAAAAAGAAATATGACAAAGCAAAGAAAAGATTGCTGGTCTTAGATTACGATGGAACCCTATCTGCATTTGTGAAAAACCCAGAGGATGCAACACCAACTAATAGAGCATTACAACTATTGGAGAACATGGTAAATGATAAGCGGAATAAGGTTGTAATAAATAGTGGCCGTAATCATGAAGTGTTGGATGAATGGTTTGAAGGAATTGATCTTGACTTGGCGGCAGAACACGGAGCATTCTACAAAATTGACGGAGCGTGGCATCAAAACATGAAAGAAAAACCTGTTTGGGACGAAGAGATATTAGATATCATACAACGCACCATTGATAAAACCCCGCGCTCTGAGCTGGAGATAAAAAATACTGCTTTAGTATGGCACTACCGAAATTCAGATATATGGTTAGCTGAAATGCGTGAAAAACAATTAGTAAATGAATTGATGGGACCTGTAAGTAGGCATGACTTACAAATCATGCGTGGGAATAAAATTGTAGAAATCAAATCACCCCATTACAATAAAGGAAGTGAGATAAAACGACTGTTAGATAAGAAAGACTATGACTTTGTATTAGCAATTGGCGATGACACCACCGATGACGATATGTTTCTTGCATTACCCGAAGGGGGCATTTCTATTAAAGTAGGAGACTTTTCGGCAGCAGCGCAGTTTCGTTTACCATGGCAGTCCGAGGTTGTTCCCTTTTTGGAGGGATTAATTGAATAGTCATTAATTGGAATAAAATCCCGATGTCACATTTAAAAAATCACTAAATACGTATAATGGATTATATAACTAACTTATTTCAAACGAACGAAAATTGGAGATTGTTTTTTATAACGCTTATCTTTCTATCATGCGTTACACTCTTCTTGGTTATCTTCAACAAGATTGTAAAGAGGTTTGAGAAGAGGGCTTCAAAAACAAATACATCAATCGACAATTTCTTAATCAAATTACTAAAAGTCCCTGCTATATGGATTATATTTTCTACTTCACTCCACATTTTCAGCACCTATCTAGCCGATGATGCCGAGTTTTTTAATGTGTTAAAGAAGATTAGTCAAATACTTCTTATAGCATCCATTGGCTGGTTGTTAGTTCAAGGTGTGAGAGCAATTTCCAAGTTTTCACAAAATAAATTAGATATATCAACAGCAGACAATAGAGAAGCCCGAAGTAAGCTAACGCAGATAAGGATGTTTGAGGCAGTGATTATCTCGCTTATCATTATTGTTTTTATAGCCATTGGATTGATGACTTTCGAAACCGTTCGAAATCTTGGGAAAGGAATTTTAGCTTCTGCCGGAGTGTTGGGTATTATCGTAGGATTGGCTGCTCAACGTAGCGCTGGACAAATACTTTCGGGATTGCAAATTGCAATTACACAACCTATCAAGATAGATGACGTAGTAGTAATTGAAGGTGAGTGGGGACGCATTGAAGAAATCAATATAACGTATGTTTTGGTAAAGCTGTGGGATGAAAGAAGGTTGGTTGTGCCTATCGATTATTTCCTGCAAACTCCAATTCAAAACTGGACAAGCACCACATCACATATTATTGGGACAGTTTATCTATACGTGTCCTACGATCTTCCCTTAGATCCACTGCGTGAAAAGTTAGAAGGTTACCTGAAAACAAACTCTAAATGGGATGGACGTGTTCAAAACATTCAAGTAACCGATAGCAAGGAATGGTACAAAGAGATAAGACTGCTGGTGAGTAGCGCAGACTCGTCCATCAATTGGGACTTGCGCGTTGAAGTAAGAGAAGAGATGATCGATTTCATTAACGAAAACTACCCAGGCTCGTTTGCCAAAATTGAAATGATGAATAAGCCCCTTGAAAGAATGATTGAAAAGAAAGAATGAAGCGATAAATAATAAATTGCATAACCTCTAAGAATAAGATATTGCTGCAATATGTATTAAGACCTCCTTCTCTACACTGAAAATTACTTAAATAAACACCTATTTATACCTTAAGACGATAAGGGAAGCCACAAATACCTGTTTTTTGACCCTCTCTCGGATGAAAATTGCACAAAACACTGCTTATCTATCTCTTTCTGGCATGAAGATGGCACAAAGTACTACCCATGTATCCTCTCTTGGGATGAGGATGCCACAAAGCTCCACACATCTATCCTTTTCTGGAATGAAGATGACATAAAGTACGGCTCATTTATACTTTCCTTGTATCAAGATGGTATAAAACATTTGGAATGTATCCTTTCTTGGCATGCTAATGAGTCAAATACTTAACAAAGAATACTTGCAGGGGCTAATTTGCATACTCTGCATTGAGCAGACCTTACAAACTAAAATAACTTGGCTACTCTGCACGATGCAGACCTTACAAATAACCATAATTACTATTCTCTGCATTGTACAAACTTTACAAATTATCAAAATTTGTTCATAATGAACACTGCGGAGTGAGCAAATTATTATAATTTCAATGGTCCGCACATAGCAAAGTGACTAAATTAGGCTGGGAAAGTATTCATCTAAGTGCGAAAAGACCAACCTCGAGTGCTTTTCATATACATACAGCAATGCTTGCACTATCTTAGTCCCATTTTTGTATAGATACATTGTGATTTGTGGCAAGTAGCTATAATTTCTATATACATGAACTGTTATTTAAAGGATCTTGCATGCAGTTTTGTATAGATGACGGAGTGAATAGAGGAGGTGGATGGTAAGATTGGTCAAATCAAGAATGAAAACTACCCTTTAATTGGAGATTGATAGCGAAAATGGAAGCAATAGTCAAAAACTTGTGCGAGTTTAACCGTAAAATGATGTAGTTTCAAGTATTTGTATCGAAAAGAGATAAGAGAGCTCCGCTCTTTTCAATTTCCTATTGAGTTGCTCCTCAGTAAAAGAGAATTAATAAGTAATCTCGATAAACACAAAGAAAGCGCAAAAAGCATTACCTCTTTGCGCTCTCATTTTCCTTACTCTTTGCGAGACAGCATATATCAATGTGTCCATGAAATGCAACTATTTCTATGCTCTAATAAACTGCGACAATGTTTTCTCTTCTGCAAACAACGCAGCAGTATTAATTAATGCCAAGTGAGAGTATGCTTGTGGGAAATTACCCAAACGACGTTTGGTTTTAAAATCTAAATCTTCGCTAAACAGACCCACATGGTTTGCATTTTTAATCAGCTCCTCGAAAATTTCACGAGCTTCCTCTTTTTCTCCAATCACATAGAGGGCTTCAATTAACCAAAAAGTGCAAATGGTGAAAGCAGATGTTGGCTCACCAAAGTCGTCTGCAGATTTGTATCTATACATCAACCCTTTGTGAAGCAAGTTTTCCTTGATTGCTTTGACCGTTTTAATGTAACGCTCATCTGTTGCTTCAATAAAGCCATAAGTTTGCATTAAAAGTACTGATGAATCAAAATCTAAATTGTCATAAGCCTGTGAGAATGATTGGATCTCTTCTTTCCAACCATTAGTAATTATATCTTCTTTTATTTCGCCTGCAGCACCTTCCCATACATTTGCGTACTTGTCCTTTTGGAGGAGCGATGCAATCTTAGATGCTCTGTCAATGGCTACCCAGCTCATCACTTTAGAGAAAACGAAGTGTCTCGAGATAGTTCTAAATTCCCAAATACTCTGATCGGGTTCTCTCCAATCGCGAAGCACCATGCGAACAAGCTTCTTCACAATTTCCCATATCTCCTCCACCTCATCCAGTGTTCCTGGTGCATAATAATAGTATTGATAAATTACGTCTAATAGATATCCGATAGAGTCATTTTGCTTTTGCGTATATGCTGCATTTCCTACTCTAACAGGAGCAGAGTTTTCATAGCCTGACAAATGTGGCAGTACCTCTTCTGTCAGCTTTTTCTCCCCTCTAATACCGTACATGATCTGGAAACTATCATCACGTTCTTTAAGAATAGATTTAATAAATCCAATAAATCGCTCTGCAGTATTCTTGTGCTTTAAGTAGAAAAGTGTATCGATAGTCATTGAGGCATCACGAACCCAACAGAAACGATAATCCCAATTACGAACTTCGCCTATTGATTCGGGCAGGCTGGTTGTTAATGCTGCAAGCATTGCACCAGAGTATTGATAGGCCATCAATTTAAGCACGAGCATACTGCGGATGATTAACTCATTGTACTCCTTAAACTGACGAGAACGGCTACTCCAATTCATCCAATAAACCTTTGTACGTTCGTAGTTAAGGTGAATCCCCTCTAAGTCAACTTTCACCAGCTTTTGATTATATGACAGCAAAAAGAATTGGTTGTTTTCCAAAACAAACTCTTCGCCACTTAGTACGGTGTCAAAGTCAACACTCGTATATAGGTATATCTTATCATCCTCGTCTTCGCGAGATATTGTTTTAATGTAATCCTCAAATTTTATATGCTCAACATCTTCGCGTGCATAGTTCATACGCGGCTGATATTCAATACGCAACTTTGGTTTTCCACTTATAACACGCATATAGCGATGAATTTCAGGTGGAAGATAGGATTTATTCTCAGTAGTAGTATAGTGAGGCATATAATCAAACACAAGGAATGATCCTTCGTCCGATCTATAGGTTGTAATTAATATATTGGTGTGTTCAACGTATCTTTGAGAAATTGTGTAATCATCGGAAACAACAAAAGAAAAGTGACCTCCTTTTTCTTTATCAAGTATGCGTGAAAAGATAGATGGTGAATCGAAATCGGGAAAACAAAACCAATCAATACTTCCTTCTTTCGAAACCAACGCAGCACTTCTGCAATTTCCTATAACTCCGTAATTTAAATTCTCCATTTATTATTTTATTCTTATTATTCCACTTAAAACTTCGTAGGCAATGAGGCAAGTATAAGCATTTTTTATTGATAACCTAAAGACTTAATAGAATTTCTTTCGGTAAATGTCGGGATATTAACAACAATTTTTCGATCTGCTATCACACACTAAACAATAGTTATTATCTATAAATAATGGGCAACTAGATATGGTTGGAAGTCATTTCTCCTCTCAATGGTATTTGCATTAATTTACGCACTTCACTGGGAGTTTTATTGAGTCCAAATAAAAACATCAGTTTGGCAATAGCAGCTTCTGTTGTTAAGTCGAACCCACTAATAACACCTGCCTTTAAAAGTAACTGACCTGTTTCGTATCGAAACATTTCCACATTACCGTACAAACATTGAGTAACGTTGACAATAACAATGTCTCGTTCTACTGCATTTCTCAATTCAGAAATAAACCACTCATCGCGCAAAGCATTTCCCGAGCCATAAGTTTCTAATACAACTGCTTTGATGTTATGAATGTTCAACACTGCACCAACAACTTCATGAGAAATCCCTGGAAATATTTTAAGCACTGCCACGCTGTCGTCTAATGACTCATAGAAAATCACTTCTTTTGAGTAGTTAGGTTTTAGAACATCATTGGGGTTATATCTAATTGTAACGCCTGCTTCAGCCAACGGCGTGAAATTAGCACTTGTGAATGCATTGAAATTCTCTGCATTAATTTTTGTAGTTCTATTAGCTCTAAAAAGAAGATTTTGAAAATAGATACACACCTCTGGCACTATAGGATGACCATCAATATCTTTGTCTGCAGCAATTTCTAAAGCCGTAATTAAATTCTCCTTACCGTCTGTACGCAACTTACCAATGGGAAGTTGCGATCCTGTGAATATGATGGGCTTCGTCAAATTATCAAACATAAAGCTGAGAGCAGATGCGGTGTATGACATGGTGTCTGTGCCATGCAATATAACAAATCCATCGTATTTGCTATAGTTTACTTTTACCACCTCAACCATCTCTCTCCATTTTATGGGAGATATCTCAGATGAATCAATCAATGGGTCAAATATATAACTATCTACATAAAAGTTTAACCTTTTCATTTCTGGAACATTCGACCTTAGGTGGCTGAAATTGAAGGGTTCTAATGCACCCGTTTCCAAATTTTCAATCATGCCGATTGTTCCGCCAGTATAAATCAGCAATACATGAGCGTTAATATCAATCATATCTTTTGTATTTTTACAAAAGTAATACATTGACTGGTGTAAATAAAGCAAATACGATAAAGTTTCAATATACTAACAATCTATGTATTAGTGAGGTTTTGTGTTTATTCTTGTGTTCGAACTAAACAAGCAATAAATTGTTTAGTTGTAATAATAAATAATAACAAAAAGAAGAAAAATGACTACACATTCTATTAAAACAGTATGGAAAGAAAACAATGTTTTTTCAACTGACATTGACGGACATGACATAACAATTGATTTGGGCGAAGATCAAGGTGGCCAAAACCAAGGTCCCCGACCAAAAAAACTACTACTTGCATCAGCTGCAGGTTGTACAGGGTTGGACGTAGTGGAGATGCTTCGTAAAATGCGTGTTGAACTAAAGGGGTTTGATATACACATTGATGCCGAACAATCTGACGAGTATCCAAAACAATACACTGAATTAAAGCTTGTTTATGAGTTTAGAGGTGAGAATTTGCCTGAGAAAAAAATTGAAAGAGCTGTTAAGCTATCGTTTGATAAATATTGCGGTGTATTGGCAATGTACAAATCAGCTGTACCTGTATCCTATGAGATAAAAATAAACAAAGAATAATTTTTTGCTTTTCAACAAAAAAAAATGACAACAAAGTGCTATCTTTGCAATCTACTTGTTTTACTTCAAGTGATTGGAGATACCAAATGAACATTAGCAAAAAACAAAATATATTATGCAAACTATTGACCAATTTGATTTTTCAGGAAAGAAAGCGTTCGTTCGCGTTGACTTTAACGTTCCGTTAGATGAACAATTCAATATCACAGACGACACCCGTATTCGAGCAGCTTTACCAACACTTAAGAAAATTTTAAAAGACGGAGGAAGTGTCATTATAGGCACCCATTTTGGACGTCCAAAAAAAGCAACAGACGACTTGTCTTTGAAACACATTCTACCACGCATTTCAGAACTACTTGGTGTTGAGGTGCAATTTGCAAATGACTGTGTAGGTGAAGATGCTGCTGTTAAAGCCGCTGCATTGCAACCAGGAGAGGTACTGCTTTTAGAGAACCTAAGATTCCATGCTGAGGAAGAAGGGAAACCACGTGTTGCCGACAATGCGACAGAAGAAGAAAAAGCAGACGCAAAGAAAGCATTGAAAGAATCTCAAAAAGATTTCACTAAACAACTTGCTTCATATGCCGATGTGTATGTGAACGATGCTTTTGGCACAGCTCACAGAGCGCATGCTTCTACTGCTCTTATAGCAGAGCATTTTGATGCAGACCATAAACTATTTGGACTATTAATGCAGAAAGAAATCAACGCTGTTGAGAAAGTGCTTAAAGACACTCAACGTCCTTTCACCGCAATTATGGGTGGCTCGAAAGTATCATCTAAAATTGAAATTATCAATAACCTACTTGACAAAGTAGATAACTTGATACTTGCAGGCGGAATGACTTATACTTTTGCAAAAGCATTTGGTGGAAACATTGGCAACTCTATTGTTGAAGATGACAAATTGGATTTAGCTAAAGAACTAGTAGAAAAAGCAAAAGAAAATGGTGTAAACCTTCTATTAGGACAAGATGCAAAAATTGCTGATAGCTTTAGTAATGATGCCAAAACAGACTATGCACCAGTAGGAGAAATACCCGAAGGCTGGGAAGGGTTAGACATAGGCCCAAAATCTGAAAAGAGATTCGTGGAAGTTATCAAAAACTCAAAAACTATACTTTGGAACGGTCCAACAGGAGTTTTCGAATTCGAAAACTTTGAACATGGCTCACGTGCAGTAGCTGAAGCAATTGCAGAGGCAACTGAAAAAGGAGCTTTTTCTCTTATTGGTGGTGGTGACTCAGTGGCATGTATCAATAAGTTTGGTCTTGCTGACAAAGTTTCTTATGTATCAACTGGTGGTGGTGCTTTACTTGAGTTTATGGAAGGCAAAGAGTTACCAGGGATTAAAGCAATTAGAGGATACTAAGTGATCGTTTGAAAAATCACTAAACAGTACAATTTAAAAAGCGTCAAGATAAAAATATCTTGACGCTTTCTGTTATACAATATGCTTTCTTCATAGCAAACAGTTGTAAAATGTGTGGGCCTTAAGAACGAAAGGAGATATATGAATATAAAAACCTAATCCTTCTCACTTTAATCAATTTCAACTTTTTACTTACCCACATTTCCTTTCTCTTTAATTTTTTTGTAATTTTGAGGAGTTTTTTTGGAAGGACTTCCCATAAACTATTACATAAGTACATACAAGAGCAATAATAATATACGCACAACATGAATATTTCATACAACTGGCTGAAAGATTACTTAGATTTCGATCTTTCACCTCAAGCTACTGCTGACGCCCTTACATCAACTGGTTTAGAAACCGAAGGTTTGAATGAAGTTCAATCCATAAAAGGTGGACTAGAAGGATTGGTTGTTGGCGAGGTTTTAACTTGCGAACCACACCCCAATTCAGATCACTTGCATTTGACAACTGTAAACATTGGCAGCGATGAGCCACTAAATATTGTTTGTGGTGCACCCAATGTAGCTGCTGGTCAAAAAGTAGTGGTAGCTACTGTAGGAACCACGTTATACACTGATGATGGCGAATTTAAAATAAAGCGATCCAAAATTAGAGGTGAAGAGTCACTTGGTATGATATGTTCTGAAATTGAAATTGGGGTAGGGACTTCGCACGCTGGTATAATAGTATTACCTGAAGATGCGCCTGTAGGAATGACAGCTAAGGAATATTATAATGTGGAAAGTGACTACATATTGGAGGTTGATATTACTCCAAATCGTGTTGATGCTACCTCTCACTTTGGTGTTGCGCGTGATTTGGCTGCTTATTTAGAACAAGCAGGAATGCCCTATAAATTAACCAAACCTTCGGTTGACAATTTTAAGATTGATACTCCACAAGGCGGAATTGATGTGGAGGTAGAAAACAGAGAAGCATGTCCCCGATACTCAGGTTTGACTATTCGCAATGTGAAAGTTGATGAAAGTCCTGATTGGCTTAAAAATAGACTGCTATTTATTGGAGTTCGCCCCATCAATAATGTTGTAGACATTACCAATTTTGTGCTTCATGAATTGGGACATCCTTTGCATGCTTTTGATGCAAACAAGATAAAAGGAAACAAAGTAGTTGTACGTACTTTGCCACAAAAAACTAAGTTTACAACCCTTGACGAACAAGAACGCGAATTAAACGAGCGCGATTTGATGATCTGCGATGCCGAAGAAGGAATGTGCCTTGCAGGTGTATTTGGCGGAATGGATTCGGGTGTAACCGATGATACAAAAGATATTTTCTTGGAAGCTGCCTATTTCAATCCAACTTGGGTGCGTAAATCGGCACGTCGTCATGCATTAAACACAGACTCATCGTTCCGATTTGAAAGAGGATTAGACCCAAACAATACATTGTATGCACTGAAGCGTGCAGCAATGTTAGTAAAAGAGATTGCAGGTGGCATAATTGAAGGAGCTATTCGCGATATATATCCGGTAGAAGCGCCCCAGCCACAAGTTGATTTGAGCTTCAAGAAAGTTGATTCACTCATTGGTAAATCAATTCCAAAGGATACTATTAAGAGTATTCTTAAAAGTTTAGATATCGTTGTAAACAACGAAACGGAAGATACATTGCAATTGAGCATCCCTACTTACAGGGTAGATGTGTTGCGCGATGTGGATGTAATTGAAGAGATACTTCGCATTTATGGATACAACAATATAGAGATAGGCGAATCTGTAAAGTCGAATCTATCTTATGAGACAGAGACAGACAGAAAGCACAGATTGCAAACCTTACTATCGGAGCAACTGACTGCACACGGGTTCAATGAAATTATGAACAACTCTCTGACAGAGAAACAATACTATGAGAA
>DATERO010000073.1:0-4096 GCA_035271465.1 Dysgonamonadaceae bacterium
AGTGGAGGTGGTGGAAGTACAATCACACAACAGTTGGCCAAATTACTTTATTCACCACATGCACAGAACTCTTTTGAAAGAATACTACAAAAACCAATTGAATGGGTAATAGCGGTCAAACTTGAGCACTTTTACACTAAAGAAGAAATATTAAACTTGTATCTCAACAAGTACGACTTTAATTACAACGCAGTAGGTATTATGTCTGCTGCTAAAACCTATTTCAACAAACTCCCTTCAGAACTCAATATTGAAGAATCTGCTATGTTGATAGGAATGTGTAAAAACTCATCACTTTACAATCCTGTGAGAAGACCAGAACTTACACAACAACGCCGAAATGTGGTTTTAATGCAATTAGAAAAATCGCACCATATAAGTAAAGCCCAAAAGGATTCGTTGCAACAAATAGATCTTAAACTAGACTTTAAACGTTCAAGCCATAAAGATGGTTTAGCTCCCTACTTTCGTCAATACCTAGCAGGCATCATGATGTCAAAAAAGCCTGAGCGAAAAAACTATTCTGCTAGCTGGCTGCAACAACAATTTATAGAAGACTCTATTTCATGGGAAACCAATCCTTTGTATGGCTGGTCCTACAAAAACAAAAAAAGTGATGGCTCTTTTTATAATATATATACGGATGGATTGAAAATATTTTCAACAATTGACTCACGTATGCAAATGCATGCCGAAGATGCTGTGAAGGAACATGTGGGTGAATATCTACAACCTCAATTTACGAAAGAAAAGAGAGGCAGAAGCTATGCTCCATATTCAAGCTCTGTTAGTGATAGAGTTGATGGCTTGATACAGATGGCAATGAAACAAACGGACAGATACCGTGATCTAAAAAAAGAGGGCAAAAGCGAAGAAGATATCATAAATGTCTTCAAAAACGAGAAAGTTGAAATGAAAGTTTTCTCATGGGAGAACGGAGAAGTTGATACTACGATGACTCCTTGGGATTCTATTCGTTTTCACAAAGGGTTCTTACGTGCAGGATTCATGGCTATGAACCCAACTACGGGACATGTTAAAGCGTATGTGGGAGGTCCTAACTTCAGCTTTTTCCAATATGACATGGTAAATACTGGTAAGAGGCAGATTGGATCGACCATAAAGCCGTTTCTATACACATTGGCTATGGAGGAGGGTATGACTCCTTGTGATCATATGCTACACGTACCTCAAACTCTTACTGCAGAAACTGGTGAGCTTTGGACTCCACGAAATCCAGGTGCAAGTAATGTAGGAGAAACCGTTACAATTAAATGGGGGCTGCAGAACTCAAGCAACTGGGTAACAGCTTACCTCATGAAGTTATTTTCGCCTTACACTTTTGCACGACTTTTACACTCATTTGGTTTGGAAAGTCCTATAGACCCTGTTGTCTCATTGGCTTTAGGTCCTTGTGATGCTTCAGTTTCTGAAATGGTGAAAGGTTATTCTGCTTTCCCTAATAGAGGGATTAGAGTCGACCCACTCTATGTTACCCGAATTGAAGATTCATACGGAAACATAATTTCAACATTTGTTCCTAATATGCAAGAGATATTTAGTGAGGCAGCTTCTTTCAAAATGTTAGATATGCTAAGATCAGTTATTGATGGAGGTACGGGTGGTCGATTAAGATTTCGCTACAACCTTAAAGGGCAAATGGGCGGTAAAACAGGAACAACACAAAACAACTCTGATGGTTGGTTCATGTCATTTACTCCCGAAATAGTAGCTGGTGCTTGGGTAGGTGGTGAAGAACGCTCCATCCACTTTGACACAATGGCATGGGGACAAGGTGCAAGTATGGCTCTCCCTATTCACGGCTTGTTCTATCAAAAAATCTATGCTGACCCAAATATAAGCATGAAGGACAGCGGTGTGTTTGATGTACCTGAAGAGTTCCAAAACCCATGTTTAGACGCTGACCGATCATCAGGAGTTTATCAAGACTATGAGGACTATAATAATCAAAAGCCTCAAGTAGGGATTGATGATATGTTCAATTAGTACATACTAACGTACTACTTCCTATCTATTTAATAATAAAGTATTGGAAAACCTATATCTGCTTCTTCATAATGCTTTTTGCATGATTGGAGAGTTGATGTAGGTTTTCTTGCATTGTAGGATGTATTTCAAATTAGCGCATTTATTTTTTCATTTTTAATCATCTTCTTCCTCCCCCATTCTTTTTATTAGGACGTTTCAACCCCTTCTTTCCTTTGCCATTAGCTCCCCCCTTAGATTTATAGTTTTTTTTGGAAGAATCATCTTGTCTGATATTTTCCTTTTTATCTATCGAAATACTATCTTCAGGCTCATCCACAGAATCGGTATTCAAAGAGCTTATACCAACACTTTTGTCTAACTCAATGCTCATATTGGTCTTTGGCTTAAATTCAGTCTTAGATTCAGGTTCAATCTTGAGCTTATCTTTCGCTTTAGATGCTTCTGCTTTTAATTTTGCAGCTGCAGCAGCTTTCTTTCTCGCTCTTCTTTTATTGGTAGCTATGCGAGTTCTTATTGTTTTAGAGTGCTCTGTCAATATGACGTTTAGGTCATTAATAAAGCTTGAGTAATCTATCTCCTTAAAAGTCTGCTGATAGGTATTTACTTGCGAAAAAAACAAACGCAATACTCCTTGTGCTTCTCTTTCTATAAAAACGTCGCCTATGGGAGGTCTATGTTCTATATCGAGGCTGCGTTTCGAACGAAGCTTTTGGAACTCATTGTTAGTGTTCTCTAAATCATTAAGATAATCGTTCAAACCTAATCTAACAAATGCTTCTAACACCTCAGCATTCTCATCCATATTCAACTCTGAGAAAAAGACTTCCAACATTACAGTAACATCACTCCTCGATTTGCGTCCCAGTTTTGTAAGAAATTGATTCGTGAGCCACTTTGTTGTTTGAGCCAACTCTTGTATCTTTTTATTGTCAACTTTTAATAACACATTTCTTTTCATCACGATAAGGGAGGCATAGTCCAAACGCTTTTCATGCAATCGTGCCAACACTTCTGTTAGTTGATGTTTTCCATAAGGCTCAATTAACAGCTTCACTTTTTCTTTTTGTGCTTGTAATATTGTTTGAATGTCCTGCAATCGCAACTCTTCAGGATTGTGTTTTTCTAAAATGCTTACAACTTCATTCACCAAAATTTTTGTCTCCATTTTCAACAACATCGACAATGGTATTTCCTTTACTTCTATCATTATACAGACATTTATAAATACTCCAACGACTATTTAACACAAATATACATATAAGAAATATAATAGTGTAATGTTTATAGAAAGTTTCCTATTGTCTCAACATCAATTTTCACTATTTGCTTATATTTTTGTCTATCCCAACGGATAAGGATATAGAATATTGTGAAAATGAACCCGACTAATACCAAAGGAAGTCTCAAAACTCACTTCTTCTTCCCCATCCAAGACCAAGATGTAATAAACTCATATATTCCTTTGTCCTATGACATTGAAGATAATCTAAAACACATGCATTTGCTCTTTTCTACACTATCGATAGCAAAAAAAACTATCCAACTATATCTTCTTGGGATGAAGATGACACAAAGTAGTAAGAATCTATCCCATATTTGCATGAAGATGATACAAAACCGTTGTAATCTATACTTTCTTAGTGTGCTGATTGTGTGAAACTGAAAGAATCTATCCTTAATTGGAGTGCCGATGGAAAGAAGAATCAAAAATGTATACTTACAGCATCTAATTAGACTACTCGGCATGGAGCATACCTTCCTAATTATAATAATTTATTTACTTTGCGCGCAACATAGCAAACTAATTAGGATAATTTTAATATCATGTAGATTGCAAAGTCTACAAATTTTGATATTTTCCTTATTCTGCACAATGCAGAGTAAGGAAACAAGCTAAATTTATATAGTATGCACTTTACAGAGTGACAAAATTAAGTGCCGAAGGCATAGATTTATCGTAGATTAAGCAAAGAGGGTGTCATTTTATATACATTATGTGGTATTTGCTCACACTCTCTCTCATTTTGGTATACATATACAGGTGGTTGAGACAAACTGAGTCAATTATTGTATAGATGCGTTTCAA
>DATERO010000074.1:0-6465 GCA_035271465.1 Dysgonamonadaceae bacterium
TGTCCACCATGAGAGAGATTAAGTCCTAATATCTTATCACCTGCTTTTAAACAAGCCAAAAACACAGCTGCATTGGCTTGCGCCCCAGAATGTGGTTGAACGTTTGCCCATTCAGCATTAAAGAGTTCTTTTAATCTGTCGATGGCCAATTGCTCGCTCAAGTCTACTATTTCGCAACCACCATAATATCGTCTTCCAGGATACCCTTCAGCATATTTATTGGTAAGCACAGATCCCATTGCTTCCATTACTTGCTCACTTACAAAGTTTTCGGAAGCGATTAACTCAACACCTTTTAATTGGCGTTGTTTTTCTCTTTCAATAATATCAAAAATACGTGTATCTCTTTTCATACTGACGTTTTAATTTGGAATGATTAATTTAAGCTACAAATGTAAGGAAGTTTGTTCAAAAAAAAGAATAAAAGTAAAAGTGGCTTTCTAATATTCCTCTAGAATAAACGATTATCTTTATATGGATAAAGCATCTATTTTTAATAAGATTAATTATCTTTGATAAGAGTGATATGATAAGCACTTATCTTTGTCTCTTTTTCGAAATCCAGTTAATACTTGTTACCGTCATGAAGAAAGAACAATTGAAAAAATTAGGCTTTGCCACACAAGCCATTCATGGGGGTCGCCAGCCCAATCAATTTGGTGCACTAAGTAACCCTATCTATCAAACTTCTGCATTCGCTTTTGAAACGGCAGAACAAGGTGGTCGCCGTTTTGCAATGGAAGAATCGGGTTATATATAAACACGATTGGGAAATCCATCATGCACCTCAGTGGAAGAGAAAGTGGCACTCCTGGAAGGTGGAGAAGCCAGCGCTTCGGCAGCTTCAGGCATTGGTGCAATTACATCGGCTATTTGGGTACTTGTTCAACAAGGAGACCACATTGTTTCTTCTAAAACACTTTATGGTTGCACCTTCGCTTTTCTTAGTCATGGTATATCTAGATATGGTGTGGAGGTTACATTTGTGGACACACGCGACCCTGAGAGTATAAGAAAAGCAATAAGGCCCAACACCAAGTTGGTTTATCTGGAAACTCCTGCAAATCCTAACATGCACATTGCAGACATTGAAGCGATTTCCAAAATTGCACATGAGCAAGATGATTGCTTGTTAATGGTTGACAACACATTCTCCACACCCTATATTACACAACCTTTAGCTCTAGGAGCCGATATTGTAGTACATTCAGCAACTAAATACCTCAACGGTCATGGAGATGTGATAGCAGGATTTGTAATAGGCAAAGCAGACTACATTAAACAAGTACGCGAACTGGGCATTAAAGACTTAACTGGTGTATGCTTAAGTCCATTTAATGCTTTTCTTATTTCTCGTGGATTGAAAACGCTTGAAATACGCATGGAGAAACATTGTGCGAATGCACAAAAGGCAGCAGAATTTTTAGAAAATCATCCTGCTGTTGACAATGTGCTATTTCCTGGACTACCCTCTTTCCCTCAATATGATTTAGCACAAAAATAGATGTCACTCCCTGGTGCTATGATTGCGTTTGAAGTGAAAGGAGGTATAGAGGCTGGCAAGAAGCTGCTTAACAGCCTTAAGATGCTTGTAATATCAGTTAGTTTAGGTGATGCAGAAACACTTATTCAGCATCCAGCCAGTATGACGCACTCACCCTATACCCCTGAAGAAAGACAAGCAAGCAACATAAGTGAAGGTCTGGTGCGTATATCTATAGGATTGGAAAATGCTGAAGATATCATCTCTGACTTAAAGAGTGCGCTGGATACAATAATATAGGTTTTTGCATCTTATGTAGTTAGCATACAATGACTTTTCTAAATATCTTTATATAGAAACCAATTTTATGTGCATACTCCTCAAACTTAAGGCTTATTAAAGTGTTCAGATAGTACAATTGGTAACAAACAATCCATTTTACTATTTAAACAGAACTTTATAATATGTCCTCATCTTATTCCGAAACAGTCTCCACTCATCAAGATTTTAGCACCAAACCTATTGAGGAGCTATTGAGAGAATTAAAAACCAAATTGAAGTTAGTTTTTCATGATCGTGCTAATATTGATCAATTAGCTTTAAAGCGCGGCTGGCCGTCATTTGTGTTGCGCGAAATAATGTCTATCAACCCTCTTTCTATTGCTATTCCCAAAGAGTATGGTGGCCGAGGCGGTATCGTTAAAGAAAACCTGGGTCTGTTATCAACAGCTTCTTACGAGTCACTTTCTCTTTCATTAATGTTTGGAATTAATTACGCGTTGTTTTTGCAACCAATCGGAAAATATGGACAAGAAGCACTTAAGGCTAAAGTGTTCAAAAGATTTTTGGAGGAAAAAACAATGGGTGGACTGATGATTACTGAACCAGAATATGGAAGCGACGCTCTGAACATGCACACATCGTTTACCAAGAAAGACAATCAATATCATATAAAAGGGACAAAACATTGGGCAGGATTAACTGGCTGGGCAGAATATTGGCTATTAACGGCCAGACAACAAGAGAAATCTGGGGAGTTAGGACGAGACATCGATTTTTTTGTAACCGATGCAAATGAGCCAGATCAACAAATAATGGTAGAGGAGCTGTATGACAACATAGGCCTATATGCTATTCCATACGGGAGGAATCGCATTGACGTGAAAGTGCCTTCAATAAACAAGCTACAACCACACACTTCAGGTATAAAAATGATGTTAGACTTACTACATCGTAGTCGCATGCAATTTCCTGGAATGGGGATGGGATTTATCCATCGCATGTTAGATGAAGCAATTACTCATTGCCAAAAACGCTTTGTTGGAGGGAAAAGCTTGCTTAATTATGACCAAGTGCAACACCGATTGTCAAAACTACAAGCTTCATTCACCATTTGTTCAGCCATGTGTGTCAATAGTAGCGAAAGTGCAAAATTAGATGCAGATATGTCTCCCCATGGTTTGGAGGCCAATGCAATAAAGAGCATTGTTACGGATTTGATGCAAGAGGCAGCTCAATCTGTAGTGCAACTGGTTGGAGCCGAAGCATACAAAATCAAACATATAGCGGGTCGTGGAATGGTAGATAGTCGCCCTTTTCAAATATTCGAAGGTTCAAACGACATCCTTTATGCACAAATTACAGAGGGATTAATTAAATTAATGAAGCGCGCTAAAGAAAGCAACTTGCTACAATTCTTGAAAGGCTACAATTTGACAAACCAAGCGGTAGATTATGTGAAGGAGTTGATGAACTTCAACCTTGATATGAACATGCCACAACGCAAGTTGGTTAAAATGGGCAAAATTTTAGGTTACACCATCTCTTTAAACTATGTTTTGGCATTGGCTAAAAAAGGGTTTTGCAAAGATTTAATTGAAAACGCAATAACAATTTTACAGCAGGATATTTCGAGTCACATGACTTCCTTTTCAACTAAAAACAAAATTAATGTGGTTGAAGATTATCAAGGAAGCAGTGATTGGATGAGTTTTGCAAACGCATGATGCAGACAAAAACTTCCTCGGATTACATAAAACGGTACCTGTTTGCATAATTGCAGCAAAAAGACTACATGAATAGGCGCCTGTTTGAATAATTCTCACTTTAAAATTTCATGAATAAGCGTCTGTTTGAATAATCTCAACTTTAAAATTACACGAACAGGCTACTGTTTGCATAATCCTAACTTTAAAATTATACGAATAGGCTACTGTTTGCATAATCCTAACTTTAAAATTATACGAATAGACTCATGTTTACATAATTCTAACTTTAAGATTACACGAATGGGCTCATGTTTGCATAATCTTAGTATTAAGATTACATGAATAGGCTCATGTTTGCATAAACTTAACTTTAAAATTACACGAATTGGTTCTTGTTTGCTTAATCGCTGGAATAAGATTTAATGAACAAGCTCAATCTTAACTATGTTTTATTCATTTATCTTCCAATAAATCGGGTCTCAGCTTCTTGGTACGACTAATGGCTTGCTCCATACGCCAGTCATCTATTTTGCGCTCGTGACCCGAGAGTAGAATATCGGGTACTTTCCATCCTTTATATTCTGCTGGACGGGTGTAAACAGGTGGGGCCAATAGATTGTCTTGAAAAGAATCGGACAATGCGGACTGCTCATCTCCAATCACTCCAGGTATAACACGCACAATTGCATCGGCAATCATGGCTGCAGCCAATTCACCACCTGTCAAGACAAAATCACCGATGGAAATTTCACGCGTAATTAAATGTTCGCGTATACGAAAATCTACTCCTTTATAATGTCCACAAAGAATGATTATGTTTCGTTTGAGAGACAACTCATTTGCCACTCCTTGAGTAAACTTCTTACCATCGGGAGAGGTAAAAATCACCTCATCATAATCACGTTGCGATTTCAAATAAGCAATTGCATTATCAACTGGTTCAATCTGCATAACCATACCTGCTTCCCCACCAAAAGGATAATCATCGACACGACGATGTTTTCCTATACCATAATCTCTAAGATTATGTAAACCAAACTCAACGAGCCCTTTGTCTTGAGCACGCTTAAGAATGGAGCAATTGATAGCACCATCAATCATTTCGGGTAAAACAGTAAGAATATCAATTCGCATAATAAGATAAAGTAAGATGATTTTGACTCAATGCAAAGATACAAGAAGTGGGAAGATAATCTTCCCACTTCTTGTATCTTTAATTTGAACAGATATATGTTTCTGGGAGCATTAGTATTACATCCCTTCTCCCTGCTGAGGTACTCCTTGTGATTCACTTTCACTCTCACCCGTTTTTATATCTTCATTACTAATGCCACGTTGAACTCTCTTAATGGATGATTTCAAATCTCCAAAACGGAAGGTTACGTTTAGACTAATGGTTCTAGCGGGACGTCTATTAAGACTTGACTGCGTGAAATTATCGCCAGTAGTATACGACTGGTGATCCATGTATTTCTGAAATGGGTTATTCCCACGAATAGCTACATCAAGTGTCTTGTTTAAGAAACTCTTGGTTAAACCAAATGACATGTAATAGAATGGGTCCATTTCGGTTTGAAGCATGATGCGACTTCCAAAATATCCTCCATTAACAGAAAGACGGACATCGTATGGGAATGTATAAGTAACTCCTGAGAAAGCACGGAAAGAGAATCCATTATTTTGCAAAGATGAATTTTCATTGTTTTTTATATCCATGTAGTCTCCACTACCATTTACAAATATGCTTAGTTCTTTAATAGGTGCCCATCTTACATATCCATTCAAACCGATTGATTGACTTTTACCGATATTTCCGTATGTGCTGTTATTAACGCCATCCTCAACAAACTGATAAGATTGAATAGAGTTATTCGTTAATGAATAATTCACACTAGCATTTAGATTCAACTTTTGAGAAAATGAACCATAATTCAAAGAGATATTATGATTTTTCTCAGCATTTAAACTTGGATTACCATAACTAATATTTAACGGATCAATATTATTGATATATGGGTTTAAATACCTAATGCCAGGTCTGTAAACACGCATATTATATCCCAGACGTAAAGTTTGCGTCATGCTCATTTGATACGACAAAGCTAAAGAAGGCACCATGTCGAAAAAATCTGTTTTCACTACAGAATCATTCTGACTAATAAAGTTAATGTTTTGACTGGTCTGTTCAGCTCTTACACCTGCTTTCAGTCCAAATTTATCTTTCTTAAATCCATAACTTGCATATCCAGAAGCAATATATTGATCATGCTGGAAATCATTTTTTCTGCTATCATCTACCAACCAAGTGTTAGAAGTAGTATCTAAATACATGTTATTACCGAAACTAGAATTGTCTCTATAGATATATTTCAAGCCTGCCTCTATATTATGATTGTCCGTCAATGGATTCACGTAATCAATTTGACCTGTATGTTCTTTTCCCTCTGCTTCATTATGATTTCTCATCTTATAATCTTGAGGTCTTAAGATGGGTGTTCCAGTAATATTTCTTGTTTCAGTAAAGCCATCACTGTTATTTGGGCTACTACCAAAGCGATAAGAAACAGTTAACAACTCTCCTTTTCTCTTAAACGATCGTTGATAATCGGCTGAAAAATCCATGCCCCCTCTATCATTAGAGTTCTCTGATATTCTATCATAATCATACGCGAATCTACCCGTTGAATTCACACCAGTGTTAGTTGTATTAGTTCCTTTTCCCTGATAGCCATTTAACGACAAACTAAAAAGATTAAGCGAATTCATCTCATAACTTACCAATGCACTCACACTGTTGCCTTTTCCGTCAAATCCAGACAAACCATTTTGAGTCAAGACTGATTCGGGATCAACAGAAAAATCACGTCTTTCGAATCGGGATTCACTCTCTGGGGACTTAAACACATAGTGGTTAACATTTCCAGTAAAACCAAACTTCCCATATTTAAGAGTAAGATAACCACTTCCATTATAACCTCCTTGTGAATCAACACC
>DATERO010000075.1:0-21667 GCA_035271465.1 Dysgonamonadaceae bacterium
AATACATTGCGAAGCACCGCTTGACAATTCTTTTTAACAATAAGCTTGTCCTCCCATTTGATTCGTTTAGAAACAGATCTATTTCTTTCCATAAACATATTCCAATGCGTCACATTTACATCGCGCAGTTCGTCTAAATACGTTTGAAAACCCAGTTCAGCAAATGCTTCTTGCAACTCTTTTTCCTCGTCAATCTGTCGAAAAAACCGTATAATTAGCTCTGAGATCACATCTTGATTATTCTTTCTTATCCCCACAATAAAACGATTTACAATGTGTTGAGTAAGCTTGACTGCTTTTCGTTCACCTACTGCATCAGCCCTCATGTGCAATTGCATCTTAGTTGAAATAATACCGCAAAGCTTTAGTCTTCTCTCCTCTTTCACCTTCATCTCTTTGGTCAAAGGATGCTTGCCGTGCGATACTTCCAGCTTTTTCAATTGAGGTTTCAATTGCATTAGCATATCCAGTGAGTCTTTTAAACGCATTGCATCTAAATCGAACTTCTTCAGGGTGTTAATCACATCGTTTAATAATTTATTGTGGCTCAACGTCAACAGTTTTGTCAACGGAATCTTTTGAATTGGTGTGAACATGGTGCTATCTGTATTAAAATAGATTGTATTGCAAGCAAAACATATCGTTTGTATGTCCTCTGATTGTTTTTTCGCTCTGTAACAGTAACAAAGATAATGAAAGTAGTTTGAACTTGAGTCGTTTAGGCGTAAAAATAAACTCAACTATTGAAATTCGACGTTATTCATCGTGCTGATTAACATCAATTTTAAAAATTCGTTGGTTTTCATCGTTATAATTGGCATAGAATTTTGCTTTTCGTATAGGTTCATAGTTATAACTGAACTCAATGTTCAATATTCGTAAATAAACATAGCTATTGAACTTTACGAAAAGCTATAAAGGAGATGCTCCATCGTTATGAAAGACAACAAAAAGCATATTGCGTATCCTATTATCTCGATGATTAGCTCCGAATTTCAGTAAAGGTACACAAACACTAACCTGGATGGGACGAAAAAGCAATACGTTGTTCTAAACAAGGAGCGAGAACTGTGGAAAAAAGAATATGCTTGGCTAAAATAGTGACAGGAAATGAGAGAATAGAGATAAGAGTGTATCTTTTTACTTGGCCAAAGTGCCAACCAACTCCTATTTAATCAAAGATTGGTATCAGAAAGAGATGGATGATTGCTTTACCTTCTCACTTTGGCTGAAGTTTAATTGGCAATATCTTTTATAGCATATATTTTCGGAGAATAGTGATTAAAAACGTACATTTGTTTCAATAGAAACGAAAAATAAATCATATAAATCAATCGAAACATGGCCAAATACATAGGTGCACACGTTAGTGCAGCAGGAGGCGTTGAGAATGTGCCAGTGAATGCGCACAATATTGGTGCTACTGCATTTGCTTTTTTTACAAAGAATCAACGTCAATGGAAAGCCGCCCCTCTTACTGATGAAAGCATCCAACTCTTTAAGGAAAGATGCGATGAGCTGGACTTTGACATGGACAATATTTTACCACACGATAGTTATCTTATCAATTTGGGACACCCCGAAGAGGAAGGGTTGACAAAATCACGCAATGCTTTTTTGGACGAAATGCAACGTTGCGAGCAATTAGGAATCAATCGACTAAACTTCCACCCAGGTAGTCATTTAAAAAAGATTGATATAGATGCCTGCCTTGACCGAATTGCAGAATCTATCAATATAGCTTTGGATCAAACAAAAGGTGTTACAGCAGTGATTGAGAACACAGCAGGACAAGGAACCAACTTAGGACATACGTTTGAACAACTGGCACACATCATTGATAAGGTAGAAGATAAGTCACGTGTGGGCGTTTGCATCGACACGGCGCATACTTTGGCTGCGGGTTATGAAATAAGGACCGAAGAGACATTTGAAGAAACATTTAAATCATTTGAAGAGATAGTAGGATTTAAATATTTGAAAGGATTGCACGTCAACGATTCTAAAAAAGAACTGGGCACCAAAGTCGATCGTCATGATTCCATTGGGAAGGGTGTAATGGGTATGTTGCTTTTTGAAATGATTATGAAAGATAATCGTTTTGATAAAATGCCACTCATTTTAGAAACACCCGACGTTGATTTGTGGCCCGAAGAGATAAAACTATTGTATAACTTAAAGTGATTTCAGCCTCCGATTTGACTCCTTCAAAAAAAAAATTGCAAAAAAGTCACTTTTTATTTAATCTGTAATCATTTTAAATAGTTAATCGTAATCTTCTAATAATAAATGGGATGATTACAAAAATAGAAAGAAAAGAGACTTCAGCAAAGGCACTTTGAAAAAGAAAGTGGTAATTTTACACCCGGTTTTTTTGGTTAATAAAAAAAATGTTTTACCTTTGCATCGCTTTTGAAAGAAAGCACTACAGGTAGATTCACTAGCTCAGCAGGTAGAGCACATCCCTTTTAAGGATGGGGTCCTGGGTTCGAGCCCCAGGTGGATCACCAAGAACGATAAAAACGATTCATATAAACAAAAAAAGCTGCTTATAAAGCAGCTTTTTTTGTTTATAATCCTCTAGTAAGAAATAATGAAAAATTACTTCATGTCAGATAAAATCATCTTGTCGTAATCTATCTTCGCTATCATATTTTAAACATAATACACGTTAGACCACGCACAAATATAAAGTTTTTAATTTGTTCGACTACAAGCACATCAATTATTAAAGAAAAGATATGGATCACAAGTAAAATTATGTATTTAGATGAATAAATATAAGGAGCACTTAAATGAAAGCTATTATTTATTTATTTATATGAGCGTCGTAATCAAGCGTGTCAATAAGCTAATAAGATTCACCCTCTAGCCAAACCATAGTAACCGTTATAAATTACAGCAACTCAAAGCTTATATCCTTATTTCTTAATAATCTGGAGTTACAACATTAGTATAAACCAACATTCGTCTTTTAATAGACTTATTTTTACTCAAACACATAGTTTCACTGTTGATCAAATGTTATTTTTTACTGAGAGCTATGTGTACAATCATTTTTTTGTAGATTTGCACTTTAAAGTATTTTTTGATGCATAAAGTATTAATATGTATAGGAAGCAACACACAATCACGATATAATATGAATCGTGCAAAATCAATATTGAAATCATATTTTCCCACAATTCAGTTTACTATTAACATTGAGAATAAACCTTTTGGTGAAAATTACAAGCACTGGTTTTTGAACACTTTAGGTTATTTCAAATCTGATTTGTCCAAAAATGAAATCATTTCGCACTGCAAGCATATTGAAAAAACAATGGGACGCTTAGTAGAACATAAATCAGAAGGTAAAGTTATAATAGACATCGACTTAATCCAATGGGGTGATGAAATTATAAAGCCTGATGATTTTAAAAGAAGCTATGTTATTGATTTATTACCGTTCGTAAAAAAATAAAGGATAAAGCTTTCAATGCACATCACTTTAACATCGAATTAGCTCGTTTAATTTAAACGACTTATTTGTTTTACTCCTTTTACCTCTTTCAACTTCTTCATCAAAACATCTAAGGCTGAAGTATTTGCAAGTGATACACTTAGAGTTCCTTGAAACAGACCATCATCAGAGTCTATATTAATTGACCTTAACTTTACTCCATCCTCTTTCGAAATGATCGACATCAAATTTGCAACTATATGAATATGGTCATTGCCAATTACTCTCAAAACAGTAGTATAGCTAGAAGATTTTGATCTTTGACCTGTCCATCTTGCATTTAGTACTCTATATCCATATCTTGTAAAAAGATCATTTGCATTAGGACAACTTAATCGATGAATTTTAATGCCCTGTGAAGACACAAAGCCAAATATCTTGTCTCCAAAAATAGGATTGCAACATTTAGCTAATTTATAATCAATACCATTAAGATTTTGATCAATAACCAGTTCATCTTGCGAATGAGTTTCTTCAGCTATTTCGGGTAATTTAAATTTGTCAGCTCGCATATCAAGAGATGGATCATATTTCTCTGAAACTCTCTTCTCGAACTCAACATATTTGTCTAATAAGTTATTAATATCTGTTTTCTCGGTAGCGATATCAACATAGAAATCTGTGACAGTTTTATAACGAAGTTTTTTTATTAATTGCATCAGAATTGTTTCGTTGTAATCTATCTTTCTGTTTTTCATTCTTCGCACAAGCATTTCCTTAGCGAAATCAACCTGTTCACCAGCTTCTTCTTTAAGTAGCTGTCTAATTTTGGTGCGAGCTTTTGATGTTGCCACAAAACTCAACCAATCTTGTTTAGGTGATTGATTGGGTGATGTGTTAATTTCAATTTGCTCACCACTTTTTAGCTGGTATTTAATTGGTACATTTCGACCATTTACCTTGCCAGAGACACAAGTAGATCCAACTTTTGAATGAATTGAAAACGCAAAATCGAGAACTGTAGAGCCTAGGGGTAGCTTTTTTAAATCACCTTTTGGGGTAAAGACAAAAATCTCGTCATCATAAAGATTCATCTTAAAATCTTCTAACTTGCTTTCTTCATTTGTATCTGTATTTTCTAAAGATTCTCGTAATGTAGATAGCCAATCTTCAAAAGATGATTCTGCTTTTAACCCTTTATATTTCCAATGAGCAGCAAGTCCGCGCTCTGCAATATCATTCATACGTTTAGTACGTATTTGCACTTCTACCCATTTTAAATCTGGTCCCATCACAGTTATGTGAAGCGACTCATATCCATTTGTTTTGGGTATTGATAGCCAATCCTTCAAACGTTTTGGGTTGGGTTGATACATATCAGTTATAAGTGAATAAACCTGCCAGCAATGTGCTTTCTCATCTTCAAGTTCAGAATCTAATATAACACGAATTGCAAATAAATCATAGATGCTTTCAAACTCTATTTCCTGTTTTTTTAATTTGTTCAGAATTGAATAAATTGATTTAGTTCTACCTTTGATTTCGAACTTTAAACCTGTTTTCTCTAATTTTTCACGTACTGGTTTTATAAATTCATCAATATATTGATCACGTGAACGTTTAGTTTCATTTAGTTTGCGAGCAACATAGTTAAATGCTTCTCTATCTGTATACTTAAGTGATAAGTCTTCTAACTCTGACTTTATATTGTATAGTCCAAGACGATGTGCCAAAGGAGCATGTAAGAAAAGAGTTTCAACTCCTATATCAAAACGCTCCTTTTCATTAATTTCTTTTGCATCTCTCATTTGTTGCAATCGCATAGCTATTACAATAAATATAACTCTGATATCTTTAATAAATGAAAGTAGCAGTTTTACATAATTATCAGATCTATCATCTGATTTTTTTCTTTCAAATTCGTGTACTTTCGTAAGTCCCTGAAGTATTACTTTAATTTCCTCTCCAAAGTAATCCTCAACTTGCTTAAGTGTAACACCACCCGATTCAAAAGCATTTATAAGTAATATTGAGCAAACAGTAGACTGTTTTAAACCAATTTCATCAACCGCAATTACTGCGGTTCTGAGAGATGAAAAAAGTGGACTCTGATTATCAGATAAATTAAACTCTTTGTTTTCTAGTTTTAGAATAACAGATAAGTCATGAAGTGTTTTTAATGACATTGACTCACGCAAGAAAAGATATATTTTCTTGTGTAGGTTATAAAAGGCAATTTTATTTTCAGCAAAGTTATCTCTCATTTTTGATGTAAATCAATAATATGAACATGTTATTTTCGTAAAATTACAAATTAATATATTCATATCTCGTTAAAATATTTAAAGTATCCATCATAGCCATTTAAAAAAAATGTAATGGAGAGAGCACTATAATGAGCATTTAAACAGATAAAAGGGTTTATTATTGTAATATGCTTTACGAAATGTGCACAGTAAAAAAAATCTATATGAGCGTGTAAATAAAAAGATGAATTGTTAATACTACCTGTATATAAATTTTGAAATCTAGTATATGAATTCCTTAATTTGCTTGAACAGATAGCTGTTTAATGTATGTTTGTGAAAATTGAATAAATTCTTTATATTTGTTTCTCATAAATAATACAAGTCAACAGATGAAATACAATATTAACTTTTACTTTTCCTTGCTGATAATTGTGTTCTCAAACCAATTACTAAGGGCCCAAGATAACCAGATAGGTTATAATATCTGTAATTACATAAATAGTGAAAGGTTGACTAATATCATTCGAGTTGCCAATCTAGATAGATATCCAATTATATTGTTGGATTCGCCAAAAGGACTTGAGCACAACGCTATCACTGAACTGATAGAAATACTGACGATTAATAATCAACCGAGATGGTCGATTGAAATTAGTAACTCTTTAGATATTAAAAGATACATATCTAGGCATCTATTGCCATTATCAGATATAACTATTATGCACATAGATCAGTCATTACTTCAAAATAGTTGGTTAATCTCACTTATCGTGTTGTTAATTTTGACTTTCTTTTTTTACATTCTATTTCGATATAATCAGCATCAAAAAGACATACAAAAACAACTAAAACAGGAAATTGAAGAACGGACTTTAACCCTGACTAATGTTATTAACAATCTTAAAATATCTCAAACCGAAATACTTGATCAATATGAGCAATTAAAACAACAGAATAAAGATATCAACCTGCAGAAGAATACTATTTACGATACATCCAAACTACTGGAGCAACAGAACAATGAAAAATTGACTTATTTTACAAATGTAGCACATGAGCTTAAAACACCTCTCACACTCATTTCGAGTTCAACAAGAAAACTAATAAAAAGAACAAAAAGTTTTGAAGCTAAGAAAAATATAGAGATAATAAATCGAAATGTTAACTACTTATTTTCAATGGTGAACCAAATAATAAATCTTCAGAAAATCGACACCAAAAATATAAAGCTTCATCCCACACGATTTAATCTAATTGGACTACTTGACCAAACTGCATCCGATTTTTCTAATCTAATGCAACATCGAGATATTCAACTGGAAATTAAGTACAGAATACCTCATACTCACATAGTATCAGATAGTGAAAAAATTCATATGATTCTCTTTAATCTACTATCGAATGCCGTAAAACACACTCCCAATAAGGGTAAAATCACTTTTCATGCTTGTCAGTTTACTGATCGTGTGACTGGTAAATGGATACAGTATCTTTCAGTAACCAACAGTGGAAGCAGGATTGAAAAAGATGAAATTGAGAAAATATTTAATCGCTTTTATCAAATACCAGATCAAGAAAAGTATACCCAGCTTGATCAATTCAATACTGGAATTGGATTGCATATAGTTAAGGAACTTATCACAATACTAAAAGGAAATATTTCAGTAAAATCACCCAATAAAAACAGTGTTTCATTTAGATTTTATTTTCCTGTATCTCTTTCAGATAACATTGAAATCACGCCGATACCTGAATTAGAAACTCCTCAGCATTTATATGATAAAATTCCTACTTTTATTCCCATTGACCAAGAAAAGCCTACCCTACTGATTGTAGAAGATAATTATGATATGCGTAACTATATCAAAAACTTACTCTCTGATAGATTTAATGTTGCAGAAGCAAGTAACGGTGAAAATGGATATGATATTGCAAGAAATATCTTGCCTGACTTTATTATTTCAGACTTAATGATGCCTTATTGTGACGGAGCTAATTTTTGTAATAAAATTCGTGAGAACTCAGATCTGTGCCACATTCCATTTCTTATGTTAACTGCTAATTCAGATGATAAAGCTTATATCAGAAGCTATAAAAATGGTGTAGATGGATATATCACAAAGCCATTTAAGGAATCGATCCTAATAGCGAAAGTTGATGCGATCATGAAAAATAGAAAGTTAAATCAAAAAATGTTTATAGATAAAGATAAAAATATAGCAGTGCCAGATTTAGGTCAATCTGATAAACAGTTCATGAAAAAAGTAATGGAGGTGATAGAAAAAAATTTTTCAAATCCAAATTTTGGAGTAAAAGAACTAATTTTTCAAATTAACATGAGTTATAGCGTCATATATAAGAATTTCATTTCTCTTACGGGAATTCCACCTGTACAATTCTTATTACTTTATAGGTTAGAAGTTGCAAAGAAAATATTGAAGCAAAACAGAAATAATAATGTAACTGTTTCTCAAATCGCATACAAAGTAGGTTTTAATGATCCTAAATATTTCACCCGTTGCTTTGTAAAGGAATATAACATGACCCCTAGTTCCATAATTTATATGAAACATTGGGATCATTAATTATAACTCATCTTTTAATCTTACGTTTAGTTGTCAATATTATTTCAACCTGTAAGCAAAATTATAGTACACTTATTCGAACCTAACCCAGTCTACTTGTACTTGATCTCCATCTATAAGTGATAGTTCAATATCATAGATTCCATTTGGAATATTATTTACTGGTACAGTAATCTCCTGCCAATTATCTCCAGCAGGTACTTCGATTTCTGCAATATTCTTTTTCCCCAAATGGTTTATTTGTAAAAGAACCTTACATCCAGCAGAAGACAAAATTCTTGCTTTTACTTTTTGCTGAGCTATATCTCCAAAGTCGACACTGTTATACTGAACCCATGCATTAGCTTCGTCAAGTTGAATCTTCCATCCTTCAAACGGGTTTTGATCATCGACAAATTCAATCGTTACTCCTTTTTCACTGATATCACTATAACGATCTAAATGTATCTTTGATGATGATGCAGTAACTCCTACTCCTCGTAATGTAGGTATCACTTCCTGTATCGTACCATCTGAATTGAAAAAAAGTGAGTCAATTCGGGCAGCTCTGTTTTTATCAAAATCTGGAGAATAATCGTTGTGATGATAAAATAAGTACCATTGATCTTTATATTCGACAATCGAATGGTGATTTGTCCAACAATCTGTCGGAGACTCTTCCATGATAATTCCTTTAAATTCAAAAGGTCCCAATGGGTTGTCAGCTATTGCATACGCTAATGTTTCCGTATCATTGCGTACCCAAGGGAATGTATAATAGTAAATTCCATTTCTTTCGAAAACAAATGGTCCTTCTTTAAAACCTTCTGGTAACCCCTTAATCTGCATAGGTTCGCTATCTAATTCTACCATATTTTCTTTTAGTCGTGCAACTGACATACCCCCTCCAGACCAGTATATATATGCTTGACCATCGTGGTCAATTAAAACACATGGATCTATACCAGAAACACCTTTAATAGGTTTTTCTTCAGGTACAAAGGGACCATAAGGTTTATCAGAGATAGCAACTCCAATTGAAAATCCGCGACTATTTTCTCCAGCTAAAGTTGAGGGAAAGTAAAAGTAATACTTCCCATCTTTAAATACACAATCGGGTGCCCACATTGAATAAGATTCGGGTGCTACCCATGGAACATTATCTTGACTAACAATTACTCCATGATCATGCCAGTCAGTCAAATTCTCAGATGAAAAAACGTGGTAATCTTCCATGCAGAACCATTCCTTGAGTCGCTCTATTGGACTTGGAATATCATGTGATGGATATACATAGACCTTTCCTTCAAAAACTCTTGCGGTCGGATCTGCTGTAAACTGATCTCGGATAATTGGATTTTGCGCATTTCCCAAATAGAATAAACAGATAACTAGGGATAGTAAAACACTTCTTTTTGTTTTCTTTTTATACATACGATTCAAATTTGTTATTTAATATAATTATTGAGTGATTCAACACTTACTTATTTCACATATTATTCTTGTTTCTATACAAAGATATGTATTAATTATCTTTATTTAGTGGATAATTTATATTGATTAGTGGAGTAGGATATTTTAATATAAAAACTATTGGATCAATGAATGACAATATAAGGTTTACAAGTGGATGTTTTTAATATATTAGAAGATAAATCTATTTATTAATGAATTATCCTCTAACAATAATAATATATCCACCACTAGTTAATAGATAAATAATAATTTTATGAAAATTCAACTCAAAAGTGTTATAAACACATTTTATGTGAAATGTAATTCTTCAGGTATTGAATTAAATTTATTATTGGTTTTTTAAATCTTATTTTTAAAATCCTAAGTTTATGAAAAAAAGAGTGTTATTTTTATTTTTTGGCTTATGTCTATGCATTACCACATTTGCTCAAGTGCAGGTGAGAGGTAATGTTTCTGACAAACAAGGTGAATCTATTCCAGGAGTAACTGTTCTTCAAAAAGGAACACAACATGGTGTGATTACTGATATTGACGGCAATTATAATATATCCGTTCCAGGGTCAGAATCCGTTTTAGTATTTTCCTTTGTCGGTATGGATAAACAAGAAATTATTGTGGGCAATCGTTCAACCATCAATGTTGTACTTTCAGAAACCTATACAGACCTAGATGAGGTTGTTGTTATCGGTTATGGTGTGCAAAGAAAGAGTGATGTTTCAGGTGCAATTTCATCAGTTAACGCTGAATCACTACAAAACATCGTTACTTCCGATGCAGCTGCAGCTCTTCAAGGTAAAGCATCTGGTGTGCAGATTCTTACTAATTCAGGGGCACCAGGACAAGGTGCAACGATTCGTGTACGTGGTTATTCTTCAAATTCCGATAAGATCGGACCTCTCTTAGTAGTGGATGGTCTTCAGGTGGATAACATTCAATATCTTGATCCCTCAATGATTGAATCGGTGGAGATATTGAAAGATGCTGCTTCTGCAGCTATTTATGGTGCCGCAGCGGGTAATGGTGTTGTTTTGATTACTACAAAATCTGGAGCTTCATCAAGAGGTCTATCCAGTGTAACTTATGATATGAGTTATGCCAATCAAAGTCTTGCAAAACGTCCACAAATTTTCGGAGCTGCAGATTTTATTGAGTATAAGAAAATGTCTGGTCTTCCTATCGAAACTCAATTGAATACAAATAATTACGATGGTATTGATACAGACTGGTTTGATGCAGTATTCGCTCCTTCATGGAGCCAAAAGCATACGATTACTTTCCAAGGAGGAAACGACCAAGGAAATTATTTTACTTCTATTAATTATATAAATAATGATGGTATAGTAAAAGGTGATAAGGATGTGTATAAACGTGTATCTGCTCAGATCAATGCAGATTATAATATTAAATCATGGCTACAAGTAGGAACCAATAATTCTATTGAAAAATGGTCTACCAAATCTGTACCTCATATGTCACAGTATGGTTCAGTTATGAACTCAGTTCTTACTCTTGATCCTCTTACACCTGTATATTATACTAGTCCTAGTGAATTTGCACCAACCATGAAACAAGCCTATGATGATGGCAAAACTATTCTCAAGGATCCTGATAATGGTTTATACTATGCTACTTCTAAATATATGACAGATGATAGCGGCAACCCACTACTTCAAAGAGACAGAGTAGACTCTGAAAATAAAGGTGTTAACTTACGTGGTGTAGTTTATGGAAATTTGAAACCAATAAAGGGACTTGTAATTACTTCTCGCTTAGGTTATAGGGTAAGTCAAAGTAATTCACACAGCTTTAATACACCTTATTATGCTACTCCTCAAGCAAAATCGGATGACTACGATATCTCCGCCAGTGCAAATACAAGCTTATATTATCAATTTGAGAATTTTGCCAATTATAATCTTACTATAGATAGGCATAATTTTACTGCTATGGCTGGTATGTCTTATATTGAAAACAGTTGGGATAATGTTAGCGCAAGCGCTCAAGGACCTGATATACTTACAGGGTACGAATCAAATTTCCGTTATATCGATTATGTGAAAAGCAATATGGTAGACGGTGAAGAAAAGACTGTTAAGGGTTTCGGTAATTTACCTGGCAAATCAACTCAATTAGCATACTTTGGACGTCTCATCTATTCTTATGACAATAGGTACACAGTTCAGGCTAATTTCCGTGCAGATGCTTTTGATGCTTCAAAATTGTCAGCAGATAATCGTTGGGGTTATTTTCCATCATTCTCAGCAGGATGGAATATTAGTAACGAGAAATTCTTTGCTGAAAACGTAAATCAAGATACTTTCTCATTCTTTAGACTACGCGGCTCGTGGGGTGAAAATGGTAATATCAATGTCCTCAACAATTACAGATATACCTCTTCTATTGCATATAATAGCGCTTGGTATCAGTATGGAGTTGAAGATAGTGGTCCTTCATATGGTTCTAAACCTTCTGGTTTGGCTAACCCAAACCTTAAATGGGAAACTTCAGAACAACTTGATCTTGGTGTTGATATGAGATTTTTAAGAAACAAACTCGGTTTTTCTGCGGATTACTTTAACAAGAAAACTAAGGATCTTCTTGTAAACATCAATCCCATTCCTGAAATTGGAGTTGAGTCGACAACTGTTAATGCAGGTTCCGTTCTTAACAGAGGACTCGAATTAGAGTTATCGTGGAGAGACAAGATCAATGATTTCAGCTACTCTATCAGTGCTAACTTCTCTACACTTCATAACGAGGTAACTTACCTTGATCCGTCTATTGCACGTCTTGAAGGTGCAACTGGTGGAGTTGATGGGACTAATAATCCAATTCGCACAGCATTTGAAGTTGGTCAACCTATTTGGTATTTCAGAGGTTATAAATATGAAGGTGTTAACCCTGAAACTGGAGAAGCAATTATTCAAGATGTTAACGAAGACGGTGTGATATCAGATGGGGATATGACATATCTTGGAAAGGCAATTCCTGATTACACATATGGTATTACTCTAAACCTTGCATATAAAGGGTTAGACTTGAACGTATTTGGTGCTGGTGTTGGAGGCAACGATATCTTCACTGTGTTATACCGTGCTGATACCCCTATGCGAAATTCACTCAGGTACTACTATGACAACGCTTGGACACCAGAAAATAAAAATGCGTCAATGCCAAATCCTAAGGCTGTAGCAAATGACTGGCATTTTTGGGGATCCTCAGCCTCTATGTTCAGTGGTGCATATTTCAAGATTAAACAAATCCAATTGGGTTATACCATTCCGGAAGAAATTACAAAGAAGGCTCTCATTAATAGACTGAGACTTTATGTATCTTTAGACGATTTCTTTACATTTACCAAATACCCAGGAGTTGATCCTGAAACAGCTACAGTTAGTACTTCTCCTGAACGTGCAGGATTTGATAATGGTACATATCCACAATCAAAAAAGATGACATTTGGACTTAATTTAACATTTTAATTTTAAACTTACATCAATATGAAAAAATATATATTCCCATTACTATTTATTGCAGTTGCATTTTTCACTGCGTGTAGCGAATCTAATCTTGAGATTCCCCAGAAGGGTGTCATTGGTATAGATTCGTTTTATGAGACTGATGAAGATGCTGAGTCTGCACTAACTAATTTATACGCAGATTTCATTACAAACATCGGAGGTAATGATGGTATCTATGTTCCGCACAATATAATTTTTAACTACTGTGCAGATAATGTATTAGCAGCTGGAGAATTTTATGGAGATAATGATCAATTTGCGAGTATAAATGAATTCAGATATGATTCACAAAGTTCTGTCGTATATCAAATGTACAGACGATTATATTTTGTTATTTATAGTGCTAATCTCGTAATTGAAAATTTCGAATATGGAGAGAGCGCAATAAAAGATCGTTGTATATCTGAAGCAAGAGTAGTCCGTGCATGGTGTCATATGATGGCTGCATTGGCATGGGGCAACCCTCCTCTAGTTGATCATATTCTATCTGCTACAGATAAACCAGCTAACTATGAAGAGGGACATGAAGCTTTACTTAAGTGGGCTGCAAAAGAATGTGCAGAATCTGTACAATATCTAGACGAGCGCAAAAGCGTTTCAGACAAGGACGGCTCAGTAAAGGTAACCAAAGGTTTTGCATGGGCAGTTCAAGGAAAGGCACTTCTTAATGCAGGTGATAATCAAGGTGCAAAAGCAGCACTTAAGAATGTTATATCTTCAGGTAAGTATGAACTTGTTCCTGGAGAACGCTTTGGTGAAATATTCCATCTCTCTGGTGATGGCAATGAAGAGAAAGTCTTCGAATTGAATCTCATTAATAATGCCAGTATCGGTGACTGGAGTGGGAAAATTCAACGTTCTACATGGATGGAATTAAATCTATGGGGATGGAGATCTTCTCGTCTTGCAGCTTCACCAAAAATTCAAGCTGAGCAAGGATGGGGTGGATTAGCTGTTGAGGAAAAATTCGCAAATGAGTTTGCAGCAAATGATGGAAATTCTTATCGTAGAAAAGCTACCATAATTTCCTATGATGAATTCATTACCGAACTTGCGTGGCCTAGTGACGATGTAAATACAACCAGAGAACAAAAACTTAAAGATCCAAAAAGGGGTATAGTCGACCCTGATGGACTTTATGGGCAGTCTGGTTATCTTCAAAGAAAGCATATAGGCATTGCAGAAGACCGTACTATCAATTCGTATCGATTTAACAACTTTATAATTACACGATATGCTGATGTTCTTCTTATGTATGCTGAAGCTTGTGCTAATACAAACGACAATGATGGTCTTAAATATCTTCAGATGGTACAACAACGTGCAGGCTCTGATTATATAAGTACTACTTTGACTTTAGATGACGTTAAAAAAGAAAGGAACTATGAATTGTGGATGGAAAACTCACGATGGATCGATATGAAACGTTGGGGAGAGTTTGAGAAAGCTAAGAATGCTGGAAAAAACATTCCATCTCTGAAAGATGCATTCATCAATAAAGATGAGCCAGAACATAGAGGATATATTACTTACTCTGAGCCTAATGCAGACAAACAAGTTGGATTTAAAGAAGGCAAGCATGAGTGGTTTCCTTATCCATATAGTGTAATTTCTATTAATCCTAACTTACAACAAAATCCAGGATGGTAATCTTCTTTTTTTTAATATTCTGATAAACAACTGCTGGAGCACAATTTTTTGTTGCTCCAGCAGATTATCATTGTAGCCATATTCAGAAAATTGAAAGAAATAAAATTACTAATACAAAACACTTTTAATTTTACACAAATGAAAAAATAAAAAAATCATTTTTCTTGCGTTGATAATTTTCCCTATACTCACTTTTGGACAATCATTTCCTGAAGGAACTTTCCCTAATGAGCATAATTTAGACGGAGCCCAATGGCCTCGAATTGACGCAAAAGGACATACTTACTTTAGAGTATATGCACCACATGCAAAAGAAGTGCAAATTAGCTTTCGCGACCCCATGACTCGCGATAAGGATGGTTACTGGACATATGTTTCACCAAAACCAGAAGCAGTCGGTTTTCACTATTACCAACTTATCATTGATAGTGTGTATGTAGCTGACCCTGCTACTAAGTCATATTACGGTATGAGCAAATGGGTAAGTGCTATTGAAATACCCGAAGGTCTTTCTTACGATAAAACACAAGATGTACCTCACGGTGAGATACGGATGAAAAAATACTGGTCGGAGATGACCCAAACCTGGAGAGTAAGTTATGTATACACCCCACCCCATTATAACCAAAACGTTGATGTACGCTACCCAGTGCTCTATTTACAGCATGGCGGCGGTGAGGATGAAACAGGTTGGGTATTCCAAGGACGTATGGGTGATATAATGGATAACCTAATAGCAGAGAACAAAGCAACACCAATGATCGTGGTTATGGATCGCGGTTATGCATCACTGCCTGGATCAACACCAGCGCAACGACTTGATAACCCTGGGATGAATGCATTCCTAGCGGGTGCTAATGCCCCAGCTGCTAACAGACCTGCACGAACTTCTTCTTCACCTATGCGAGCACCAAGCATATTTCCTGAACTATTAGTAAAAGAGATTGTTCCAATGATAGACGCAAACTATCGTACTAAAACTGATCGTGAAAGTCGTGCCATGGCAGGTCTTTCAATGGGAGGAGGACATACATTTCAAGTAGTAATGCCCAATCTTGATAAGTTTGCATATTTAGGGGGATTTAGTGGTGGTGCTGGATCAGTTGAACAAATCGATCAACTCTATGATGGTATCTTTGCAAATCCTGAGAAATTCAATCAACACATAAAACTGATGTTTCTAAGTATTGGTTCAGAAGAGAATCCTGAAAGAGTAAAAACTTTTGCAGAGACTCTTCAAAACAAAGGTCTTAAAAATGTAGTTTATTATGAATCACCAGAGAGTGCACATGAATGGTTAACCTGGAGACGTTCACTTCGTGAATTTGCTCCGCTTCTATTTAAATAGAGAACATAGTATTTGATTATAACACTCCTTTTCTTTACCCTCCCATCATTACATTAAAGTGATATGGGAGGGTTTTTTATTAATTATTTAAAAGCCAACTCATTTAGATTATCTACCAACCTTTCAATGATCTCTTTTTTTTGTTTTAATTAAGTTCTAATTTATTATTTACAAAGAGTTTACTTCTAAATAATATAGTCCATACAAAAGTGTTGTCGTTATAAAAAAGCTTTGTTGTTAGCTTTTTACTAAAATAACCGAAAAGATAAATATGATATATAATTACGTTATTACTTGGAATTTTCTATAAATCAGTTTGCTATTGTGATAACGACATAAAGCTATTTATCAAATACTCTGATATAATTAAATAATAATACTCATATAAAACATCAAAGATTTTTTCCGAACTTTTTGGTTTTCGTATCGTTTTATATAGAACTCATTATTCGAACAATAAGAATAAGAGCAAAAAACACCTTTTATACTGTTTAACTTTATTGTCGAATATTTTTTTATCTCTCACAATTATGAATAAAAAAGATATTACGCAAAAATGTATTGATACTGTAAGGGTTTTATCGGCTGATGCTGTACAGAAAGCTAACTCTGGACATCCCGGAACTCCAATGGCTCTTTCACCCCTAGGTCATTTGCTGTGGTCTGATGTCATGCGCTACAATCCCAAAAATCCAGAATGGCCAAACCGTGACCGCATGGCCAAACCGTGACCGCTTTGTACTCTCTTGTGGACATGCTTGCATGTTACAATACAGTTATTTGCATTTAACTGGATACGATATTTCACTCAAAGATATTGAAGATTTCAGACAACTGCATAGTATCACTGCAGGTCACCCAGAATATGGTTTTACACCTGGTATTGAAGTAACTACTGGACCTCTTGGACAAGGCTTTGCTAATGGTGTAGGAATGGCGATTGCACAAAAATATATGGCTGCTCGTTATAATCAACCTGATTTCGACATATTTGATTATAGGGTTTATGCTATTTGTAGTGATGGCGATCTGATGGAAGGTATTACGGCAGAAGCAGCTTCTCTCGCTGGTCATTTGGGATTGGGAAATATGATCTATTTCTATGATAATAACAATATAACAATAGAAGGTGATACTGATTTGACTTTCGATGAAGATGTAGCCAAACGTTTTGAGTCATATGGTTGGCATGTTCAAAAGCTACCCGATGTGAAAGACCTGGAAGCACTCTCTAAAGCGATTAAAAATGCTCAGAATGAAACCAATCGTCCTTCTCTTATAGACGTTAGAAGCCATATTGGTTACGGGAGTCCGAATAAACAGGACACAGCTTCCGCCCATGGTTCACCATTAGGTGAAGATGAAGTACGTTTAGTAAAAAAGAATTTCGGATTTGATCCAGACAAGAGCTTTGTTATTCCAGACGAAGTTTTAAATTATTATCAAGAATCAGGTAAAAAAGCTGCAAAGAGTGAAAAAGCGTGGAATGATTTGTATGAGAAATACAAAGAACGACATCTTGTTCTTGCTAAAGAATACGAAACAATAACTTCTGGAAAATTACCTGAAGGCTGGGAGAAAAAGTTACCCCTCTTTGAGCCTGGTGATAAAATTGCTACCCGTAAAGCATCGGGTAAAACATTAAATGCGATTGCTGAATATCTTCCTCAGCTTATTGGAGGATCTGCTGACTTAGCACCATCAACTGACACACTTTTAAATGATTATGAATCATTTTCTAAAAAACATCCAGAAGGTCGCAACTTCCACTTTGGTATTCGAGAGCATACAATGGGAGCAGTAATAAATGGGATGGCACTCAGTAAATATCTTATTCCTTATGGTGCAACATTTTTGATTTTCTCTGATTATATGCGTCCACCTTTACGACTGGCTGCTATCATGAAAATTCGTCCGATTATTGTTTATACACACGACAGCATTGGGTTGGGAGAAGATGGCACAACACATCAACCGATTGAACAACTGATTGGATTGCGCACTGTTCCCAATATGACTGTTATTCGTCCAGCTGACGCAAATGAAACAGTTCATGCTTGGCGTGTTACGATCAAACATACAGATGGCCCTGTAGCGATTGTTTTGACCCGTCAAGGAATACCAATTATCGATCAACAAAAATATACCCCAGCCAAAGAACTTGAAAAAGGTGCTTATATACTTTCCGATTCAGAAGGTGAACCTGATATTATTTTAATTGCTACTGGTTCGGAAGTTCATTTAATTTTAGAAGCCCAGAAGAAGTTAAAAGAGAGTGATATTTATGCACGCGTTGTAAGTATGCCATCGTGGAGTTTATTTGATAAACAGAATTTGGAATATCAGGAAAGTATATTGCCTAAAAGAATTCGAAAAAGAATTGCAGTAGAAGCAGGGTCAACTGTGGGGTGGCTTAAGTATGTAACAGACGATGGTGACGTAATCGGTATTGACCGATTTGGTGAATCAGCACCTGGTGAAGAGGTGATGAAAGAATATGGTTTCTCTGTAGAAAATGTTGTAAAGAGAGCAATGAAGTTGCTTTCTAAGTAGAGACTAGAAACATATTGTACATTACATGTATATAAATTTTAAATTCACCTAGAATAAAAGATCCTTAATATAATAATAAGATGTTTATCCAGCCCATCAGAAAAATCGGAATTTGCGCAGACCATGGAGGGTTTGAACTAAAAGAAAAAATAAAGTCCTTTTTGATTCAAAACAATTTGGAACCCATTGACTTTGGCTCAAATCATTTAGATAATGACGATGATTATCCTGATTTCGTAATCCCCCTAGCAAAAGCAGTTGCTTCAGAAGAAGTTTTCAGAGGAGTAGCTATTTGCGGAAGTGGTGTTGGTGCCTGTATAGCTGCTAATAAAGTTAAAGGCGTGAGAGCTGCTTTAATTCAGGACTATTTTTCTGCACACCAGGGTGTTGAAGATGATGATATGAATTTGATTTGTCTTGGTGGACGTGTAACAGGATATGAAAGTGCAAAAGAGTTTGTGCTTGCATTTTTAAATGCCCAGTTTATTGGTGCAGAAAGACACATTCGACGATTAAAAGAGATTGAAAAACTGGAAAGTAACTTGAAAGGTAGTTTAAAGTTTCTTTAAGTAAATCCAATCTTAAAAACTCGTTTGTTCGCTATTATCTTCTAGCTCACTTTTCCTGAAACTGAAACTCGGAAACTATAATTCTACACATTTCACAAAAGACAAAGTCACGAAATCACAAATAGTTAATCTCAAAAAACGAATAAAAATGAATCCATTAAATAAATTACGAAAACAAGGCCAAAGTATTTGGCTCGATTTGCTCAGTCGCGAAATCATGGATTCGGGCAAATTGCAAAGCTTAATTGATAATGACGATTTGCGTGGACTTACATCAAATCCATCAATATTTGAAAAAGCCATTAGTGGTAGTTCTGATTATGACGTCGATGTGGCAAGACTTTCAAAGGAAGAAACTGATAATACCAACCTATTTTTTAATATTGCCATTGACGATATTCAGAGAGCAGCAGATATTTTCAAACCGGTTTATGACAAAACGGAAGGTAGAGATGGTTTTGTAAGTCTTGAAGTATCACCCTATTTTGCAAATGATACAGACGCAACAATTGAACAAGCACGTGAACTTTGGAGTAAAGTAAATCGAAAAAATATAATGATTAAAATTCCTGGAACTAAACAAGGTCTTCCTGCAATACGTGAATGCCTGAGGGAAGGAATCAATATTAATGTAACGCTCCTTTTCGGTTTGCCGCGCTATCGAGAGATAACTGAAGCTTTTATGGGTGGACTTGAAGACCGACTAAAGGAAGGAAACTCCATAAATGATGTATCATCTGTTGCGAGCTTTTTTTTAAGTAGGATATGGAACACGTGCAACCCAAGCTGCGGAGCAATACCCTATTCATTGCGGCATCACTTCGCAGTTGTAAATATTAATAGTTGGAGTGGCGGTGAAATGGAAAGTCAAGTAAAGTTATCTTATTTGGCGAAAGTCATGGGGCACAAACAGATGCAAAGCACTGTTTATTACTATTCCATTACACCCGGTCTATCAGATATAATCAAAGAATTAACAGAAGAAGATTTTAACAATATAATACCAGACGTAAGCTATGAGAAAGAATCTGAATGAAGCGACCCTTTGGTCTAAATATATTTATGAATGGATAGATTGCTATGCTCCATCTATCTGTGGTAATAGTGTACATACTATTAAAAATTACAGACTTACACTGTCGCTGTATGTCCACTTTCTAATTACCCAAAAGGGTGTCGGTGTCGGTAATTTTAAAGCTGATATTTTTTGTAAATCTAATATAGAGGAATGGATTATTTGGCTTCAAAACAAGCGTAGCAACTCGTATGAGACATGTAATAACCGACTCGCAGCATTACGTACCTTTTTAAAATTTGTCTCGGAGAAGAATATATGCTACGCATATCTATACAACCAAGCACGACTTATTCCTTATTCAAAAACACAGAAGAAAAAAGTAGAAGGAATGAGCAAAAAGGCTACTGCAACATTAATCTCCACTCCTAATTTAAAAACTAAGACTGGTCGTCGTGACCACGTACTGATGATTTTAATGTATGCTACAGCTGCTCGAATTAACGAGATTCTATCAATCAAAATAGAGGACATACATATTGAAGTGGATAAACCGTACATAACAGTCGTAGGTAAAGGAGGTAAAATTCGGACTTTGTATCTACTGCCTAAAGCAATATCTCATCTGAAGGCATACATTAGAGAGTTTCATGGGGTGAAATCTCCAAATGAAGCTTATCTATTTTACTCTCGCAATCACGGTATTTATGGGAAACTTAGTGATGTAGCAGTCAATAAACAGCTCAAAAAGCATGCTGATGCCGCTCGCTTATCGTGTAAAGAAGTACCTGATAATATGCACGCACATATTTTTCGACATGCAAAAGCGACACACTGGATGGATGATGGTATGCAAATCGTGCAGATAAGTTATTTACTTGGTCATTCTAACTTGAATACCACAATGAAATACCTTGATATTACCACTGAGCAGGAAATCAGAGCTCTGGAAACTCTACATGATGAAGGATCTAATAAAATTAAAAGGAACTGGAAAGGGCGGATGGATGATCTTGTAGACAAAATGGGACTTATTAGCATCAAATAACCTGCTATCACAAACCTTACCTTTTGATGTTATTAGCAATGATTATTAGCTGATTAGTACAAGAGGTAAGGTTTTTATAAAGGTTAGGATAATCATAGTAATGTACAGCTATTGAGTAAATTTCATCATCTGCAAAACCCATGCAACCAGACTTTTGTACCTCATTAAAAATGTAGGTTATACAGTCATCAATATTCTTGTTTTCTTTGGCGAATGATTCAGCGAAAAGAGT
>DATERO010000076.1:0-6846 GCA_035271465.1 Dysgonamonadaceae bacterium
TAATCAAAAAAGTACACATGCAACAACACGCATGGCTTTACAAAGGCGAAACACCAAAAGATAGAATCGTAAGTTTGCATAAAGAATATGTTCGTCCAATAGTAAGAGGAAAAGAAATTAGAAATGTAGAATTTGGTCCAAAGGTTAATAAGATACAGATCGATGGAATAAGTTTTATAGAAAAACTTAGCTTTAATGCTTTTAATGAAGGGGTTCGATTTAAACAAAGCATTCTCAAATCGAAAACTTTAACACTCTCAGAAACTAAAATAGTAGGAGCTGATGCAATTTATGCAACCAATGAGAATAGAAGTTTTGCTACAAAAGAGGAGATTCAAACAGATTTTAAGCCTAAAGGACCAAAACCGAAAGATTATAAACAGCGCAAACAATCACAAGCTCTCATTACCAAGGAGAGGGCTTCGCGACTGGAAGGCAGTTTTGGAAAAGATAAGGAGCACTATCATTTAAGGAAGATAAAAGCAAAGACAGAGCAAAATGAAAAGCTCTGGATTTTCTTTGGAGTTCATGTAGGTAATGCTTTAGAAATAGGTCGAAGAAAGGTGGCTGATTTTAAAAAAAAATCAGCTTAAAAAAAAGCCTTTCTAGAAATACAATTATCGATTGGGATTGGTGTGCTTTTTTGTGAAAAGTTATTGGACAAAACACTGTTTTTTGTGCAAATAAAAAGATAAAACAAACTCTCTGAGATTTAAAAATAAAAATCAAAGAGTTTGCCAGTAGTTTTAAATGAAAAATTAAGAAACAAGACGTTTTCTGAAACTGCCTACCTATTAGCTTATCTTCCTAATTCTAAGATAGTGTGATGTAAATTTTATATTATTAGCGATCTATTTTGCTGTTTTGATAGCTGTAATGATCAAACTGGTGGAAAATGAACTGCAAGAAGCAAGTGTTTCCATATTTGTTGGTGAAAATTGAGAAACTTAAGAGCTTAAATTCTTTTTGACAAGAGTTATTTAGTAGTTGGTGCCTGTCTGTTTTATGAAGTTTCGCCTCGAAAAATCATTTTTTTTGAGGCGTTTTGATAAAATTAAAGCTCTTTCAGCCTTTTTGATAGATATATTTTAGAATGAAAAATATTTTAATGTAATCTTTTCTAAAAACTCCATTTATCAGAAGTTCTGTTTTCAGGCTTTACACTGGTTTTAATCTTTTGCTGAGTTTTGTTTTGAACACCTGCACCTTGATAATACTTAAGAGCTTCGGGCATTTTTTCTCTAATTTTATTGATTCTATTTTGATCACTTGGATGGGTACTCATAAACTCAGGACCCGAGTTACCTCCTGCTTGTGACATCCTCAACCAGAAGCTTTCAGCTGCACGTGGATCATATCCTGCCATTGCCATAAATATCATTCCTAATTCGTCCGCTTCATATTCATGTTTACGTGAATATGGGAGCATAACACCTAATTGACTGCCTATACCAAATACAAGTCCACCAATTTGTTGCGCTGCAGCATTGTTCCCCAATAATCCACCAGCAATTTGTCCACCATATTGTAACGCCATTTGTTGGCTGATACGTTCATTAGCATGTTTTGCTACTGCGTGAGCAACTTCGTGACCCATTACTATGGCCAATCCTGTTTCATTTTGTGTAATGGGTAATAAGCCTTCATAAACCACAATTTTACCACCTGGCATACAAAAAGCATTAACATCTTTGCTTTTAACTAAGTTGAACTCCCAACTGAAGTTCTTAAGTTCAGATTCGAGTCCATTATTTCTATAGAATGTTTCAACAGCTGCTGCAATTCTGTGGCCAACCTGTTCAACTTCTCTAGCGTTAGCTGTGTTTTTTTCAACTGGTGCATTGTGAAGGAATTCACGGTATTGTTGAAGACTTAATGTTAAGACCTCTTGATCAGGAACAAGCAATAATTGTTTGCGGCCTAGAATAGGAACACTGCCACATGCTTGTATTAGTACTGTTAAAATAGAAATAAACAGCATGTGTTTAATCGATTTCAAAGAGCGGTTTTTTAATGCGATTTTTGTCATAATTTTGAACTTGTGAAACATTTAATAATAAAACTGATAATATTGATAATTCACTATCAGGTATAGCTTAAACAAAAATGATGTAAAGAGGTTTAATCTAACTCAAAAATTTTAAATCAAAAAGGTACCTTTATCCCATTTTCACGTTTGGATATGACCTGAAAAATAAATACCTTTGAACGATTTTTGCAACTTTAGTTATTCCGAATGTCTGAAAAACAAAGAGTTTGGAATAAGTCTCATGTCTAATATATCTGTTTAACAACTTTAAAATAATATATGTCCTCTAAAGATTTAGATAAGGATGGAATCGAAAATATCGATAACGAATCCGAAAATGATAATAACGAAGAAAACCTCGATAATCAAACGATAAAAGGCTCCAAATTTGCACAGAAAATTAGTGAAGATGCACCTTTAAATTTAACAAAGATGTATCAGAACTGGTTTCTTGACTATGCATCTTATGTAATCTTGGAGCGTGCAGTCCCTCATTTGAATGATGGGTTGAAACCTGTTCAGCGTCGCATTATGCACTCTATGAAAAGAATGGATGATGGTCGTTATAACAAGGTAGCAAACATTATTGGTAACACTATGCAGTTTCACCCTCATGGTGATGCCTCTATTGGCGATGCATTGGTGCAAATGGGACAAAAGGATTATCTGGTAGATTGTCAAGGAAACTGGGGGAATATATTGACAGGTGATGGTGCTGCCGCTCCACGTTATATTGAAGCAAGACTCTCTAAGTTTGCATTAGAGATAATGTTTAATAATAAAACAACTGAGTTTAAAACTTCATATGACGGACGAAATCAAGAGCCTGTAACACTTCCAGTTAAATTTCCTTTGCTCTTGGCACAAGGAGCTGAGGGTATTGCTGTAGGTCTGTCATCTCGAATTCTACCTCACAATTTTAATGAGCTGTGTGATGCTGCTGTTTCTTATTTAAATGGAGAAGAATTTAAACTTTATCCTGACTTTCAAACTGGCGGATACATTGATGTAGAGCGCTATAACGATGGTGAGCGAGGTGGTGCTGTTAAGGTTAGAGCAAATATTACTAAATTAGATAATAGAACGCTAATCATTAAAGACATTCCTTTTGGTAAAACTACAGCCTCTATTGTTGATTCAATTTTAAAAGCAAATGATAAAGGCAAGATTAAGATTAGAAAAGTAGATGATATTACAGCGAAAGATGTAGAAATTCAAATACAACTTGCTGCAGGGGTATCGTCAGATATAACAATTGATGCTTTATATGCTTTCACAGATTGTGAAATTAGCATTTCTTCAAATTGTTGTGTGATTGAAAACGATAAACCGCATTTTCTAAACGTAAGTCATTTGCTCCGCTCTTCAGTTGATAATACCAAGGATCTGTTGCAAAAAGAGTTGCTAATTGAAAAATTAGAAAAGCAAGAAGCACTTTTATTTGCATCATTGGAAAAGATATTTATCAAAGAGCGTATATATAAAGATAAAGAGTTTGAAAATGCCAAAAGTATGGATGTGGCTATTGAACATGTCGATACACGTTTAACTCCATACAAGCCATCTTTTAATCGAGAAATTAATCGTGATGATATTTTAAGATTGATGGAGATAAAGATGGCTCGCATACTTAGATTCAACTCAGATAAAGCTGACGAAATAATTGCACGTTACAATGAACAGATTAAAGAGATAGATCATAATCTTGATAATCTGATTGATTATACTATGTCATGGTTTGTGATGCTGAAAGAGAAGTATGGCAAAGATTGGCCACGTAAAACTGTTATTCGCAGCTTCGAAACAATTGAAGCTTCAAAGGTTGTGGAAGCAAACGAAAAGCTATATATCAACAGAGAAGAGGGTTTTATTGGTACATCATTAAAGAAAGATGAGTTTATATGTAATTGTTCACATTTAGATGATGTAATTCTCTTTTATAAAGATGGTAAATACAAAGTTGTAAAAGTGAGTGATAAAATGTTTGTTGGTAAGAATGTCTTATTTGCAAATGTTTTTAAACGAAACGACAAGCGAACCATATACAATGTTATTTATAGAAGTGGTAAACTTACTCCACACTATATTAAACGCTTTGCCGTTCCGGGTGTTACACGTGATAAAGAGTATGATTTGACTCGTGGAAAACCCGGCTCACGAATAGCCTATTTCAGTGCAAACCCGAACGGAGAAGCAGAGACAGTGAAAGTTTTACTCAAACCAAAACCTCGCTTGCGAATATTATCTTTTGAAAAAGATTTTAGTGAAATAGCCATTAGAGGAAGGGGAGCAATGGGGAATATTTTGACTAAGTCTGAAGTTCATAAAATAACTTTGAAACACAAAGGTGTTTCCACGTTAGGTGGGCGTAAGGTTTGGTTCGATCCTGATGTGATAAGACTCAATTATGATGAAAGAGGTATCTACTTGGGAGAATTTCATGGAGATGATCGAATATTAGTTGTTCACAAAAATGGAGATTACTACGTTTGCAACTTTGATTTAAGCAATCATTTTTCTACTAACATTCTAAGAATTGAGAAGTTCAAACCTGAAAAAGTATGGACCGCTGCTTTATATGATGCTGATCAGAAATATACTTATCTGAAGAGGTTTACATTTGATAATTCTGAAAAAACATTGAATTTTATGAGTGAGAATCCTGATTCTTCTTTATATTTGTTGTCCGATGTTTATTATGCGCGTATTAAAGCTATTTTTGGAGGTGAAGACGCTTTTAGAGATCCCATAGAGCTTGATGCGGATGAGTTTATTGGAATCAAAAGCTACAGAGCAAGAGGCAAGAGGATCTCAAACTTCGAGATTGAAAGTATTGAGGAGTTAGAGCCTTTACGTTTTCCTGAAGTTGATGATGAGGAAGAAGTGCTTGGTTCAAAAAAAATTGAAATAAGTGCTGATGATGAAGACGAAGATTCTACTGAGACAAATGATGATGATAATTCAAAAAAACAAAGCAATAATGATATCCGTGATGAAATTAGCGGTCAAATGAAATTGTTTTGACTTTATGCAAAGTCAACGGTATTGACATAATAAAGACTGTTTTTTGATAGTATTTCTTCAAAATAGTGCTTTTAAAATGTAAATTGGAAATGGTAAAGAGAATTGGTATTGGTTTGGCTCTTTTGTTTTATATTGCAACTGCAATAATAGGACAGGAGAGATCTACCATTCCGATTAAAAACTCTGTCAATCAGTCTACATTATTTGGAGTTGGTAATATGATGCTTACAGACACCTATTTGTCTCCACTTGAATATAAGGGAACTTCTCTTTCTCTTTTGCATGAAAGATTAGATTCATCTTCTTTATTGAAAGGTAAGCTAATTTGGCAACAAGAGTTTTTTCTTCAAACCGCATCTACCGATAATCCTATTGGTAATGCAAAGACTTACTTTGGAGATGTAAGTTATAGGATAAATAGTTTTTATCCAGTTCTGGAAAGTAAATCATTTAAATTATTAGGAGGAATTGGAGGAGGTCTCTCGGTGGGTGGTATATATAATATTAGGAATAGTAATAATCCTGCCCAATTAAAAACTGCAATTAATTTAAATGCATCTCTATTAGCTTTATATCAATGGAAACTACTTACATTACGTTGGCAAGTAAGTTCTCCCTTTTTAGGAGCATTCTTTTCTCCCGAGTATGGGCATTCATATTATGAAATATTTGTTTTAGGCAATGATCAAGGAACAATTCATTTGGGTTCACCAGCAAACCAGAGAGGATTAAGAAATTATATTACTGCAGATTACCCAGTCGGAAAAGTTACATTCAGAGCTGGCTATTTAAGAAACTATTATCACACAGACGTTAATAATCTTATCACATCCATTTCTTCGCATCAATTTGTATTAGGTTTGGTGTTTGAGTCGCTCAACTTTGGAGGAAAAGAGCTTGAAAAAAACAATTGGCTCAAAAGCGTTTACTACGATTGAAGCCATTAAAAAATATAATTTGTTTATGAGTAAAATATATGATTTTGATCAAATAATTGATCGAAAGAACACAAATTCGGTAAAAATAGATTCACTTAAAGAGGTTTTTGGTGACAATGATTTAATACCTCTTTGGGTGGCCGATATGGACTTTTTGTCCCCACCCGAAATAACAGATGCTTTGAAGCAACGTGTAGAACATGGTGTTTTTGGTTATTTCAAACCTGATGATAATTATTATACTTCCATTATCAACTGGTTAGATAACAAGCACAACTGGGTTATAGATAAAGAGGTAATAAAATTTTTACCCGGAGTTGTTAAAGGTGTTGCCTTTGCAATAGATGTCTTTACAAACCCTAATGACAAAATTATCATACAGCCTCCCGTTTATCCTCCTTTCAAGTCTACAACAGTTGGGTTAAATAGACAGTGTGTCAACAATCCATTGATTTTAGAAAATGGACAATACAGAATGGACTTCGATAATTTGCGCGAACTTGCAAAGAACGATTGTAAAATGCTCATTTTGTGTAATCCTCACAATCCTGGAGGTAGAGTATGGAGTAAAGAGGAGTTAGCAGAATTAGCAGAAATATGTTTTGACAATAATATTTTGGTTCTCTCTGATGAGATTCATTCTGACTTAGCTTTGCCAAATTACACTCACACTCCTTTTGCAACTGTATCAGAAAAAGCTACTCAAAACAATATTACTCTGATGGCCCCCAGTAAGACATTTAATATTGCGGGAATCGTAAGCTCATTTGCAGTAGTTGAAAACAAAGAGATTCGTAAACAATACTACAGCTATCTTGATGCTCGTCACTTGGGTGATGGCACTATTTTTGGATA
>DATERO010000077.1:0-2455 GCA_035271465.1 Dysgonamonadaceae bacterium
TAAATGCACTCATAAATTTGACCTTTGTATTGGGCATAAACTTATAGAGCAATGTCAAAACCAATATTGTGATAAGAAACGGAAGTATATTCAAGACTTGCGTAACAAGTGGATTCAAGATGTAGCTAAAAGCATCAAAATAGACAGTTGATGAGCTAATCATGAAGGACAAGCCACTATTGAGAATCAGAAAAACAGGCATGATAATTATCAAAGCAAAATAATCGCTTATTCTACGTTGAACACTTCGACCCTTACTTAACTGCCAAATAGTATTGAAATTATTTTCAATATCAGAAAACAATATAAAGATGGTATAAAAAAGAACGACAACTCCTATCCCTGCAAAAACTCCTCCTTGTGCATGTATCAAAGAATCGTCTATGATTTTTGTGACTTGTACAAGAACCCCTTTTTGTCCAGGGAAATAGGTAAATAATTGACTTTCTATGATGTTTTGCAATCCAAAACCACGTGAGATAGCGAATAGTACTGCCAACCCAGGCACCAACGAAAGTAAAGTTCTATAGGTAAGTGAGGCGGCACGAACATTTAACTGAAGCTCCATAGAGTTTCTGACAGTCATGATGAGCGCTTTCACACCATTGTAAAATATATTCCTTTTACCGCTTAGGTGCCTTGAATCAACACGCCAAATATCATAAGTGAGAAAGTCAATTAGATTCGAAATCTTTCTTTTTAGCGTGCTAAATTTACTTTCTTTCTCTTTCTTGTTTTTCTTCTCTTCCATAAACATATCTTGAAAAAATAAAGCAGTCGATCTATAAGCCGGGTTCTGTATTTTCGAAACGAAAATGTTTGTCATTTGTCTGCGAACAATGTCACCATTATTCTTTAGCGGTCTACCCCTCGGCATCGGACGAGCAGCCCTTCAATTATCCGATATACATGACCTTGCAACCCATAAGACGTACGGCGCTCTGCATTACTGCAAAACCCGGTGAGCTCTTACCTCACCTTTTCACCCTTATCCATTTCAAAAGAAACAGACGGTTATTTTCTGTTACGTTGCTCTACCCTCACAGATAGCTTCCCGTTAGGAAGTATGGCGCTCTTTGTAGCCCGGACTTTCCTCTTCACTTTAAAAAAGTGAAGCGACAAACCGACCGACTGCTATTACAAAAGTAATATTAAATTGATGATTTTTAGTGTTGAAAGTTTAATATTTCAGTGAATAGAGAAAAACTTGCTTTGCAATTAGTCAATTAACTTTGGTTTCCATGAACCCGATTTGTTACAGTGTGTTATAGCAATCAAACATTAAAACATTTTGAATGAGAACAAACGGACTGATGATGCAATACTTTGAATGGTATTTGCCCAACGATGGAAACTTATGGAACAGACTTAAAGAAGATGCTTCGCATCTTAGCCAAATTGGTGTTACAGCCGTTTGGATTCCTCCATGCTATAAAGCAACGAGCTCCAATGATGTTGGTTATGGTGCTTACGATTTGTATGACTTGGGAGAGTTCGACCAAAAAGGGACAGTTCGCACAAAATACGGAACAAAACAAGAACTACATGATTGCATCGATGCTCTTCACGACAATGGTATTTTGGTTTATGCAGACGTGGTTCTCAATCACAAAGCAGGTGGAGATGAGTTGCAAACTTTTAAAGTGATTGAAGTAGATCCTCACAATCGAAACAGAGGGATTACTGATCCCTATGATATTGAAAGCTTCACACGATTCACTTTTCCAGGAAGAAATGACAAATACTCTGATTTTAAATGGAGCTGGGAACACTTTTCAGCAACTGATTACAATCATCGGGACAACAAGGAAGCAATATATGTAATCTTGGGAGAAAATAAAGGTATTGATGAAAATGATACATCCGTGAGTCATGAGTTTGCAAATTTTGACTACCTCATGTTTAACGATATTGATTACAAACACCCTGCTGTTTATGAAGAAACAAAACGTTGGATAAGTTGGTTTATAAAAGAAACTAAAGTAGATGGTATTCGGTTAGATGCCATAAAACATATAAATGATTGGTTTATTGATGACCTCATTAAACACGTAAAAGGAGAGTTTGGCGATGACTTCTATGCAGTAGGCGAATATTGGTATTACGACAAAATGGTTATATCAGAATACTTACATAATGTTGATTACAACATTAGTCTTTTTGATGTTGCTCTTCACTTCAATTTTAAACAGGCTTCTGAAGATGGCGAATCTTATGATATGCGCAAAATATTTGATAATAGCGTACTTGTTGCTCATCCACTAAAGTCGGTCACTTTTGTGGACAATCATGATTCGCAACCCATGCAGTCATTAGAATCTTTCGTTCAAAGTTGGTTCAAACCTTTAGGTTATGCACTTATCCTATTACGTAAAGATGGCTACCCATGTTTGTTTTTGGGCGATTATTACGGAATTGGAGGAGAAAGCCCACAAGAGGGCAACCAATGGATTAT
>DATERO010000078.1:0-2143 GCA_035271465.1 Dysgonamonadaceae bacterium
GACAGTTTCTCGAGTCTTTATTATTCTACCGTTTGTTTCGCTTTTACCAGATTGTAAGCAACTTTGGCTACTATGCAAACAGGAAAACCCTTGAAAACAATACCTCGCATAAAGTATAATTTCGCAATCCCGTTGAACATCCCTTTGATATATGAATGTTAATATTTGTGACGTTCTATAATATACTTACCTCGGACAGCGAAATAATAGATAAGGGGATTTTTGTACAAACTTTCATATTTTGCATCAGGATTAAATGGAAAATCTAATATTTCGGGCCAGTTTTTCCTAATAATTGCTTGATGTATCTCGCTGTCTTTTCTATATTTTCTTGGCACTCTTAGCCATGTTTCTATTATTGCTCTCGAATTAAAAACGTTTAGAGAATTGGTAAAAAGATCTGCATTCAAATAGGAATTTGAAGTCCAATTTCCAACTCGGTGCTCCCAAAAAAACAAATCATATTTTGAAATATCGCTTTGTTTCGCAAAGTGTCGAATATCTTCATGCCATCGCGCAACTTCCTGCTTGTTTTTCTTTGAGTAATTGTGCGTTTTTGTAACCAAGTAAGCTGTAGTGGCAAGTAATTCGGGTAAATCCCTGCCAAAACTACTTTTCCCCAAAGGGCTAATATTTCCATCTAATCTAATGAAGTTTTTTAACGAATGATGATTATAATAAGTCCATGCATTTTGGAGTTCCAAAGGATTAACTAGGCTACCTAGTTCAACTTTGCACTCCTTCATTATATTGGGGGGAAGGTCTATATGCCTTAAAGTAAAATGTTCAAAGCCAAACTTCTCCGCCATTGCACGCGGAATGGCAATATCTGCTGTTTTGTCGGTGAAATGATCATGAAAAAACGTATAAGTCGGTATCTCTGATATGAAATCCCTACACAAAGCTAAAATCGTCCTACTGTCCACACCCGATGTAAGCGGCAATGAAAGACGGTACCTGTTATGATAGCCGATAACGACATTTTTAAGCAATTTACTAGAGATTTCCGAAGCTTCTTCTACCCCAACAGGCTTTTCTTTTTTTATCGGATAAAACCTAATGGCCTTTCTTGCCCGGAAATCAAAATAATGGTTTGGCGGCACCTTTCTCATCTGATCGTACATGGTCAAATCATATGGCAAGGGATGAGTCGGGGCCGCTTTATTTTTTATTTCTCGCGAAACATCTGATTCGTGCCACCCCTTCATTTCCGCTACGAATCTAGGATTAGAAGCAACAGATAATTCACCATGGGTAGTGAAAGTCACTGGTATACTAGCAACAGCGTCAGGAAAAATATATAACTGTTTCCCATTAGAATATAGAATTATAAATCTCCCGGCTAGGCCTTTACTATTTTCAATTAGCTCATCAATATTTGATGATTTGATAAGTGATTCAGCTATAGAGTCTGGCTCACTATGGGGATGGTTACTATCAACAACTCTACCCATTAGAATTAAAGTTTTATCGCCCATATTCTTTTTGATAACAGTACAGTTGTTGTAATACAACTTCAAATTATTTATGCCAATTTCTATATAGTTTTCAAATCGATAATTTTCTCCGGCGTAAATTAGATATGCGTTGTTGTTTTTATTTGACATAACAATACCCCCCGGTTAGTTCATCCGACACGAAGATTTTGAAAAATCTAAGTACATTCTGCATTGTTATAACAGTGAATATTCGGTGTAAACTGCTGTTCTGTTGCACAAAACATCAATTTTAACACCCCTTTTAGGTCATCAAAAATGAGCCCAATCCAGATTTTAAGAACTAAAGGAATTACAACTTGTGCTCAGAATACAACTTAGCATATTCTCTAGCAATATAAAACCACCTGTAACGTTCGGAGCTTGATAATGCCCTTTGGGATATTGCATCGTAATTGTTCAAAATCTGCTCAATTCTATCCGCGACCTCTGTCGGTGAGTTATATTTTACAGAATAGCCTACCTCACCTTCGGGAAATTGTCCATCAAAACCTTGCCCTCGTGAAAAAAGGCTCATTGTAGAATGAAATGCAACACGAAGAAATGAATGGAACCACAGCCAGAAACCCTGTATGATGTTGGTAACCAAACTAACACGATACGGAGGGTTTAGCTATGGTTCCTGAACATAAGAATACCACATCTCG
>DATERO010000079.1:0-2215 GCA_035271465.1 Dysgonamonadaceae bacterium
TCAAATAAAAATAAATAACTATGAACAAGATATTAAAATATGGCTTTCTATTGAGCCTCATTTCTTTTTTTATAGCTTGTGGAGGTTCCTCAAGTTCTGATGAAGTTGTCAACGTATACACACACCGTCATTATAAAGCTGATGACGAACTCTTCTCGAAATTTACAAAAGAGACGGGTATTAAAGTCAATATAGTGAACGCCAGTGCAGATGAACTAATCCAGCGATTAGAAACGGAAGGTGAGGACTCCAAAGCAGACATACTTATTACTGTTGATGCGGGAAGGCTTTATAGAGCTCAATCAAAAGATCTTTTGCAGCCTATCAAATCGAAGATACTCGAAACTAATATAAGTGATAAGTTTCGAGAAAAAGATGGCTACTGGTACGGATTGACCTATCGCGCAAGAATTATAGCTTATTCAAAAGATCGTGTTAATCCAGATGATATTCAATCTTATGAAGATTTGGCAGATCCAAAGTGGAAGAATAAGATAGTGATCCGTTCTTCCGAGAATGTATATAACCAATCTTTATTAGCATCAATTATCTTAACCGATGGCAAAGACAGCGCAAAAGAGTGGGCTGAAGGTGTAGTGGCCAATATGGCAAGAAATCCCAAAGGAAGTGACCGCGATCAGGTAAAGGCAGTTGCTTCTGGTGAAGGAGATATAGCGGTAGTAAATACGTATTATATTGGATTGATGCTTAATGATGAGAATATTGAAGAACGTAAAGCTGGAGAGAGTGTGGGAATTATATTTCCCAATCAAAATGGAAGAGGGACACATATTAATATTAGTGGAATTGGTGTTACTAAATACGCTCCTAATAAAGAGAATGCGATTAAGTTAATTGAGTTTCTTTCAGGAAAAGAAGCACAACAAACTTTGGCAAACTTAAACTATGAATATCCAATTAATCCTGAAGCTAACAAAGCTTCTATTCTTAAAACATGGGGTGATTTCAAAGCGGACTCCGTAGAGCTTTATAAATTAGGGGAATACAACAGCAGTGCCGTTAAGATTTTTGATGAGGTTGGTTGGAAATAAAATATAGGATCAAAAATATTTGAGAATTCGAAGAAACAACCAACAAAAAACAAAATAGCTCTATGACAAAAAGAACTACCTATTGGTGGAATAAGTGGACTGGCGGAGCCATTGTAATATTGCTGCTTGTATTGACTCCTATATTCACTATTATTGTGAAACTCTTTGATAAACCAGGAGAGCATTGGGGGCATATTGTCTCTAATTTATTGCCATCCTACTTTTATAATTCATTCGTTTTATTGATTGGAGTAGGAGTTTTTACTTTTCTTATCGGGGTAAGTATGGCATGGTTTGTCTCCGTATATGAATTTCCTGGGCGAAGGTATTTTGAATGGCTTTTGATTCTCCCACTTGCATTTCCATCATATATGATGAGTTATAGCTATGTAGGGATTTTAGAATATACTGGACCGGTACAAGCTTTCTTTCGAAACAACTTCGACATACATTTTAAAGGACCAATTATAGATATTATGAATATGCCTGGTGCCATATTTATTCTCTCTATAAGTCTCTTTCCTTATGTTTACGTAATGTGTAGGGCATCTTTTATGCGTCAATCTAGCACGATGCAAGAAGCAGCACTTCTTTTGGGCAGTAATCGGATGAGGGTGTTCACTAAAGTCGCTCTACCAATGGCTAGGCCAGCAGTAGCAGGGGGGGGTGCTTTGGTAGGCATGGAGGTTTTAAATGACTATGGAACAGTAAAGTACTTTGGAGTAGACACTTTTACTTCAGGAATTTTCAGAGCATGGTTTTCTTTTGGTGATATCAATACAGCAATATATTTATCGGCAATTTTGACGTTAATAGTCTTAGTGTTGCTTTGGTTAGAGAATATTCAGAGAGGTAGTCGAATTTGGAGCTCCAGCAGTGCTAGTTCTAGGCCTGCTGTTCGCATTAAACCTAAATTAAAAAGTGTGAGATGGTTATACACTGCAATTTGTTCAACAGTTTTGCTTGTCAGTTTTATACTTCCGTTGTCACAGCTTTTCTATTGGGTCTCTTTAACATGGCGGAATGTTGTGAATTCTGAGTTTGGAATCCTGATATTTAGAAGCTTCTCTCTGGCAATGGGATCTGCAGTAGGCATTGCAGCAATCTCTGTATTTTTGTTATATGCCATTAGATTAAGTCCTTTGAAGTGGACAAAACATATA
>DATERO010000080.1:0-21941 GCA_035271465.1 Dysgonamonadaceae bacterium
TTGGGCAAATTTAATGCTGTACCCAGCATTGATTTTGATACAGAAGACTCTATCTCTATTCCTGTATTTGATAAAGACAAGCAGATTCATTCTCCTCAAGTAAATCTCAATCCTGACTACAATCCTTTTAAACAAAGCTCATACAGACGTCCCCCAAAAATGAATTGGGAAGCGCTATATAATGAGTTTGAGAAAGATTTAGACGAGGATATCAATAATAATCCAACTCCGCAATTGAACTTTTCAGAAGAGAAAAAAGAATTACCTGAAATGGGAGTCGATGTTTTCCCAGATTATTATCAGTACAAACAAAAATACATCTTCACTTCTGTTAAATCGGGTTTAATGATTATTGATCAACACCGAGCACATGTACGCATTCTTTTCGATAAATACTTAGAGAACATCATTCAAAAGAGAGGTTTTTCGCAACGTGTGCTTTTCCCCGAAATGATAGAGCTCTCTGCTTCTGAAGCGGCTCTTCTTCCATCAATAAAAGAAGATATGGAATCACTAGGTTTTGAGCTAAGCAATTTAGGAAATCAAACATATGCTGTACAAGGCGTTCCATCAGAAATAGACAACCCCGATGTTGTGAAGCTTATCAAATCAATGTTGGAGAATATTACAGAAACGGGGTTGGATGTAAAGTCGGAAATACAAGAGAAGTTGGCGCTTTCATTTGCAAAGTCGGTAGCTATCAATTATGGTAAACTATTGACTGTTGAAGAGATAACAGATATTGTAAATAAACTATTTACATGTCCTACGCCAAACTATACCCCCGATGGAAAAAAAATTATCACAGTGGTTGATGATGATGAAATGGCAAAGATGTTTAAATAGTCTCACCATTTTTCTATTTAAAATAAGCAAGCTATGAAATACTCCTATTGCGGAATGAGTGGTCTACAATTATCCATCCTTTCACTAGGTTTGTGGCACAATTTTGGATTGAGTGATAACTTTGATGAAGCAAAGAAAATGATTTGCTTCGCTTTTGATAAAGGGATTACTCATTTTGATTTGGCCAACAACTACGGACCTCCTCCTGGCTCTGCCGAAATCAATTTTGGAAAAATTATAAAAGAAAATCTACAGTCACATCGCGACGAGATGATTATCTCCTCAAAAGCAGGTCATCTGATGTGGCTTGGACCTTATGGCGATGGTTCTTCGCGTAAGAATTTAATGGCAAGCATCAATCAAAGTCTGAAACGAACTGGCTTAGAATATTTCGATATATTTTACTCGCATCGATATGATAGAGTAACACCTGTGGAGGAAACAATGCAAGCTCTGATTGACATTGTTAGGCAAGGAAAAGCGTTATATGTGGGAATCTCTAAATACCCACCTGAAAAGGCAGAGCAGGCTATGAAGATCCTCAAAGAGCAGCATGTACCGTGCTTGATATTCCAAGATAAATATAGCATGCTACATCGCGATCCCGAAAAGACTATCTTTGAAGTTGTTCAAAATAATGGTTCTGGTTTTATTGGTTTTTCACCACTAGCACAAGGCATTCTGTCAGATAAATACTTGAATGGAATACCTGCAGAATCTCGTGCTGCAAATCCTGATGGATTTTTAAGGAAAGAGCAGATAACGCAAGAGTTAGTAGCTATAGTAAAGCAACTAAATGAAATTGCCAAAGAGCGCAATCAAACGCTAGCACAAATGGTTTTAGCCTGGGCATTACGAAAGGAAATTGTTACTTCACTTATTGTAGGCACTCGTTCAATAAAACAACTAGATGATAACTTAAAAGCGATTGATAACCTAAAATTTAGTGAAGATGAGCTTAGACGCATTGACTCTATACTAAGTAGTTTTGTGCTATAAGGTTGTTTGTTTAGTTGAATTTCCATACAGTAAAGAAATTGCTCCACTGGGTGATCATTTGATATTAACTTTGAATTAGAAATCCATGAAGGCAATAATTTGCCATTTAAAAACTAATGAAGTACTCAAAACAACCTATAGTTTGCCACATCCGCGCAAACGAAAACATCAAATAGAAGAAGATATGCACTTTAGCAACAGTACAATTTAGTATAAACTGCACAACATTATGTCAATAGATGCACATTTGAACAGAATTATTTATATTAATTTCTTATTTCCACTCATTTTCTTTGTCTGTTAGCGAAAACATGCTTACATTTGCAATCGCAAAATTATAAAACCGCAATGGTAAGTTGGTATAAGGGAAACATCACCCAAAGATGCTTAAAAAAGAATCCAGCACAAAAATAATTGCGAATGTGTCTCAATTGGTAGAGCATAACCTTGCCCCAGAGATTAGAAATTGAAAACTAACCTTGGCAAGCATTAAACAAGAGAGTTTAATAAAAATTCAACACAAAACATATTGCGAAAGTAGCTCAGTTGGTAGAGCATAACCTTGCCAAGGTTAGGGTCGCGAGTTCGAGTCTCGTCTTTCGCTCAAGGTCTGCTCGGATGGTGGAATGGTAGACACGCAAGACTTAAAATCTTGTGACCATAACGGTTGTGCGGGTTCAAGTCCCGCTCCGAGTACAGAAAACCCCTGATAATCGACTGATTATCAGGGGTTTTTCTTTTTCTGGGGCGCCAAAGGGGTGCCAAGAAAACATAAGCTAAAACAATTATACATCTTTAACCTGAAACTCCTCTTTTTCTTTCTTTCTCATCTATGATTTCCTTTTTATTTCTATTTTTGCACTAGACTAATAATGATATCACGATATGGAAATAACTGAAAAAACTAAAACTATCTACAATAGAATACAATCATTTATCAATAGCACTACTTCAAGACTATTGAATAATGAAAAGTCCCTTTACTACATCAAAAAAGAATACTGGGAAGAAGCTACCTTAGATACTCATATTAAAGATGAAATATTTACCTATTCAGGTAAGCTAGTTGAACTACAAAGAAAACATCCAATACTACATATCATAACTAGGTATCATGACCTAAAAAATGTTCTTTGGGAAAGTACTTTTATTGAAGAGCTATCTCCCGATGAAAAGAAAAAATATATTGCAACTGAAAATCTATACTTGGACTTTAAAAGATTTGAAGAGGATAACACTATTTATGATGAACTGATACCTTACTTTTCAGGTATTGTATCATCTATTTTCCTTATTAACTACATTTCTTTTCTGAAAGATCAAATACCAACTGAAGATCCTTCAACTTCAACTACCACTCCCCCATCCACAGAAATAGAAACAGAGGTAGAGGCAGAAGAAACAGAGATAAGATATACTTTTGAAGCGAACTTTTCACCTATACAAGTAGAGATAATTTCAAAGTGTATTAATGAAGCTCGTATCTTCACAAAGGAAATTACTAGTGAAACTTTTGATAGTATTTTATCCTGTACAATTGTAGAGCCTCTTAAAGCGCGAAACAACCGCTTACTAGTATATTTCTTTTCTACGTTAGATGACTATAGCCTAATCACTCGAAATTGGCAATCAGTCATTGATAAGAATGCCTTATTCCTTTCTTCAGGCAAAGGCAATCCACTTAAACAATCTGACTTATCTACTGCCAATTCAGAGATCAAAATCACACCGCCCATAGGTTCGGAAATCATTGACAAATACATCAAAGAAGTGAAGAAACATTGAGAATAGATTGAGACCTCAAACATTGTCAACCTGATACCCAGACATTTGCCAGTATATTTGCCCTCGTTATAACTTAACAAGGGTTGCAACCCCTATTGTATTATTTAAAAAAATTACACGCAAATGTCAAATTCAACAACATTAGAAGAACGTATCAAACAATTAGAGAGTAGTCTATATCAGGCTAAAGAAATACTAAGCTTTGAAGAGGCTTGTGCATTTCTCAATTTTTCGAAGAGTTACCTTTACAAACTAACATCTTCTTGTGCTATCCCTCACTATAAACCGAGTGGTAAGATGGTCTATTTTGAAAGAAAGGAGCTAGAAAACTGGCTTCGTCAAAATCCAGTAAAGACTAGAGAGCAGATAGAGATGGATGCTAATGCATACATCATGAAAAATCAACACAAGAAGAAGTAGTAATGAGAAAGCCTAAAAACTTAGACAAAGAACCTACATCAAGTAAAAAGTCAAGAAATGAGCGTATCGAAAGCTTTCTTAAGGGACGATATGAGTTCCGATTTAATACTGTAAAGTGTCGTACTGAGTTTCGCGTATTAGGAACAGAAGAAATATTCTCTCCACTTACTAAATTCGACATTAATTCTATGCGTCGATTGTTAGATGCCTCACAAGGGATAATAACATCAGGAGAAAATATTAGAGCCATACTGGAGAGTGATTTTTGCCCTAAGGTAAACCCAATACAGAGTTATTTCAGCTCATTACCCAAACTTAATAAGGAAGACAACTCAGAACTTTGCAAATTAGCTAGCTGCGTATCTTTACGCAACCCAGAGAAGTGGCAGACGTACCTATTAAAATGGCTTGTAGCAGTTGTAGCTAACGCTATGGACGACTTTCAGTGTCGAAACCATACTTGCATAGTACTAACTGGAGAACAGGGTAAATTCAAAACTACTTTTTTGGATTTACTCTGTTCCAAGAGTTTGAAAAGCTACCTATTTACGGGCAAGATAGATCCACAAAGCAAGGATATTCAAACACTAATTGCGGAATACTTATTCATAAACATTGATGACCAGTTAAAAGCTTTAAACAAGAGGGATGAAAATGAGCTGAAAAACTTGATAACAATCCCACGTGTGAAGTATCGTCGTCCATATGATGTATATATAGAGGAGTATCCACACGTAGCTAGTTTTATGGCTTCAGTAAATGGGAATGACTTTCTAACTGATCCAACTGGAAGTAGGCGCTTTTTAGCTTTTGAAGTTGAGAGTATCGATATTGAAACTGCAAAGTTGATAGATATGGACAAGGTTTATACTGAAGCTGTATGGTACTGGAAAAACGGTTTTAGATACTGGTTCAATGATGAAGAAATTGCAGAGTTAAATCAAGGCAACGAGGCTTTTCATGTACAAACAGCAGAATATGAAATGTTACTCAAAGGATTTGAGAAAGCGGAGACAGATTCTGATTCATTTATGACCACATCCGAGATACTAAGCTATTTAAGAGGCTATACAACTCTCAACTTACAAGAAAAGCGTATGGGTGAGGCATTAAAGATTGCTGGCTTTGAAAGAAGATCTAAACGTGTTAATGGTAGTCCTATGTATGTATATATCATTAGGAAAATCAGCCCCAATCCATTTACATCACATTCTTATTACTAAATGATGTTACTACATTACTACTGTATAGTATAACACATTGAAAGAAAAAAGATTACAGAGTAGTAAGTGATAAAATATATCCTTACAACATCTTACTATCTAACTACATTTCTAAACTACTTTCGTAGTTACTACAAAAACCATCATTACTACAGATTAAAGACTGATTATAAACCAATTACAATCAATTAATAATGTAGTAAGATAAACCATCAAAAGTTCAATAAAAAGAAATAAAACTATGACATACGAAAACATAAAACACTTATCTATAAGACATTATCTAAACAGTGTAGGAATATATCCGAAGAAAGAATATACAGGTTACGGAATGTACAGAAGTCCGTTCAGAGATGAGAGCTCACCGAGTTTTAAAGTTGATTTCAACCAAAACCTCTGGTATGACTTTGGGAGTGGCGAGGGAGGAAGTATCATCGATTTGGTGATGAAAATGAACGGGTGTACTTTTAATGAGGCCATCGATCACTTAAAGGAACAGTCTCTCTTACCCGTGGAGGAGCAACTATCTTTTTCCTTTCACAGGAACAGCGGAATTACACTTGTCAAAGACAAACTACTTGAACATCCTCGGCTATTGGAGTACCTGCAAACCCGAAAGATCGATTCAGACATCGCACGGGTGCATTGCAGGGAGATACACTATAAAGTCGGAGAAAATACCTACTACGCTATAGGCTTTCCCAACAATGACGGAGGCTGTGAACTACGCAACTCTTCATTCAAGGGATGTATCGCACCCAAGGAAATCACGCATATACATCAGGAAGACAAAAAAGAAAGCTGTTTCGTATTCGAAGGATTTATGGACTACCTCTCTTTACTCACCATTCGAAAACAACTCAATCCGGATTATCCGAGTTCCAACTGGCACGACAATATCGTTCTAAACTCCACTGCAAACCTAAAAAAGGCATTGCCACTATTGGCGGATTACGATCAAATATATTCTTTCCTTGACAATGACAAGACAGGAATGACCGTTTTCAAAGAGCTGCAAAAAGAACTGGGTTATCGTGTGCGTAATTCTTCACGCATCTATTCGGGGTACAAGGATCTGAATGAATATTTGTGTGCAGATGCACATTTAAAATACCGCCAAGCCCCTGAAAAAACAATCCAAAAACGAAAAAAAGGACTGAGGCGTTAATGCTGAAAAAGACGGGATACATTATGTTTTTTGGAGGAGCAAGTTTATGTTTTGGTAATACCAAAACCCACTTGCTTTCCGCTTCCGATGGTCGCAGAAAGGATTCATCCCGTTGGTCTGAAATCAAATAACTAAAGTTATTATGAATTTTAATAAAGGTGGTCGTCCAACTAAAACGTTGGTCGAAAAACGCAGATATACTATCAGCGTTAAGCTAAATACAAAGGAACATATTTCACTAAAGACTAAAGGCAGTTTGGCTGGTATTAGTCGTAGTGAATATATAAGGAAATGTTTATCTGACAGCATTATTTACCCACGCCTAACTCCTGAAATAAATGATTATATCAGAAAGTTATCAGGCATGGGAAATAATCTAAATCAGATTGCAAGAAGAGCTAATGCAGCAGGATATTCTACTACACGTAGTGAATATCTTCATTTGGCTGATAAGATTGATAACATTATAGAAATGATAGAAGATGATGGCAAAAATAGTAAAAGGTAAAGCATTCAAGGGAGTGGTCAATTATGTACTAGATAAGAAAAAAGAGGCTCAAATAATAGATTGTGATGGTTTTCGCTTAAAAAGCAAAGCATCCATCATACAGAGCTTCATAAGGCAAGCCTCTTTGAATAGTCGTGTTTCAAAATCTGTCTGTCATATCTCGTTGAATTTCTCTGTACAAGACAAAGACAAGCTATCTAACCAAACAATGGCTAAGATAGCTAAAGAGTATATGAATAAGATGGGAATAACTAACACTCAATACATAGTTGCAAGGCACTTTGATAAAGAGCATCCTCATGTTCACATAATTTTTAATCGTGTAGATAATAACGGCATTACTATTACTGATAGTAATGACCGTTTTAGAAGTGAGAAGATATGCAAGGAGCTAACTACTAGTCATGGGCTATACTTCTCTACTGGTAAAGAGAAAGTAAAGGAGCATAGGCTAAAAGAGCCTGATGCTACAAAGTATGAGATATACAATGCACTTAAAGAGTTGATACCAAAGTGTTGCAACTGGGGTGAATTGACTAATGAACTTAAAAGAGGTGGCATTAATACTGAGTTTAAGACTAAGAGTGGTTCAGATGAAATTCAAGGCCTCAGATTTAAAAAGAATGACTACCTGTTTAATGGCTCTAAAGTGGATAGAGCATTTAGTTATTCAAAGATTGATTCTCTACTGAGCAATAACAACAAACAAGGTATTAGCACTAGTCAGACGCAATATGATAGTCCTTCTTTGGCAATAGAATCTACAGCATCTACTTTGGGTGGGCTTTTTGATATTCAGCCAGGGATTGGAGTTGATGATGATAAAAGAGAGAATCTTAAAATTAAGAAGAAAAAGAAACACAAGTTTGGTAGACAGATATAACAAACCAATTAAACAAATAGAAAAAAAATGAGTAAAATAGATATTAACGAAATATACACGCTTTTTGAAGAGATTAAGGAGCTTATAAAATCGAAAGAAAGTAACAATGCAGAAGTTCAACCAGAGATAGTATTACCTGATTTATCAGCAATAACTGAACTATCGGATAAACTTGACAAAACCATTGAACAAGTGAGTAAACCGATAAAAACGGAGCATCGCCATGTGTTTAGTTTTGCATCAAGTAAAACATTTATTGGTGCTATGGTATTAGGTGTCATGTGCATACTTTCTCTTTTCACCATTATATACAAGCAAAAAGAGGCTGACAGCCTAAAGGATAATGACCTTAAATATAGATATATTCAGATGGTGGGGGAAGCTACTCCCAGCCTTCTTACTAACTTGGATAGCATATTTGAATATAGGCATGATAGTGTAAAGGTAATACGAAAAGAGGTTGTTGCCTATGAAAAGGCTGTAATTGAGAGGGCTAAGAGGTTGGAGAAGGCAAGGAAGATGTATATGGAGGCGGAGAAGCTAAGGGAGGAAGTAAAAAGCATGAAATGATGTTAAGTATAATGCCAATACCCATAAATCACACTTTTGTGTATTGCACAAAATATTTATCCTTCCGAACTTAGCGGCTTAACTCTCAAAACCATCAAGTATATGGAACCAAATTTAGAAGAAAGATACAGTAGAAACCGAATTTATGTAACTCCTGAAAAACAAAGGATGATCAAAGATTATCGTATTTTGCTTGCTGGAGCAGGTATTGGTAGTATTATAGCCGAGTGTGCTTTGCGCTTTGGCTTTGAGAATATTACAATTGTAGATGGAGATGTTGTGGAATTATCTAATTTAAATCGTCAAAACTATACTGTTGCAGATATTGGGAAATTTAAGGCTGAAGCTTTGAAAGAGCGATTGCTAGAAATTAATCCAAATGCTAATATAACTGCAATCAATATTTTTATTGATGAAAATAATATTGAGGAGCTTGTGAAAGATGCTGACGTTGCAATTAATGCTATTGACTTTAAGTCCGACATCCCTTTTGTATTTGACGAGTGGTGTCAGAAGTACAATGTATCCGTTATACATCCATACAATATTGGATGGGGTGGACTGGTATTTGTGGTTGAGCCAACTGGTATTCCGCTGTCAAACCTCTCAAGGGATCCTGAAAACTTTGAGTTGCGGTTGGTAGAACATATTAGTAATTACTTTAAGTTTTGGACACAACCCAAACCATGGATTGAAGAGTTGATAAAGCAGTTTAAGGAAGAGGAGTTTGTGATACCACCGCCACAGCTTTCTATAGCTTCGTGGATTGTGGGAGGGTTAGTCACTAATATAATATTTTGGATTGCCACTGGGCAAAAAATAAAACGATATCCTAAATTTTATCTATCATCTATTATAGACGATAAAAGTTAATTTATTTTTATAATCACTTTAGATGTTTATATCCATTTTTGATTTGTTGCTATAGATATTGCTTCTATAGTATTAGCAACACCTAATTTTTCAAATATTTGACGCTTATATCCCTTGATTGTATCTACTGATTTGGACATAAGTTTAGAAATGTCATTAGTGGTATATCCCTGTGCCGACATAAATAAAACATCTTTTTCGTTATTATTCAGAGGTGTTCCTTCATACTCTTTCCACTTGTGCGTCTCTATATTATATTTCCATCGTGTGTCACAACCTTTTTTGAACACTTCTATATTCCCTATTTCAGAATGAGCTGATAATGAGGCAGAGCAAAGTGCAAGCCAAACTTTGCCATCGTCAGTTAGTTTTATGGGCGTTATTTTGTGATTTATAAGTGTATCTTTTCCATTGGGTTGAGTTATTTGAAAGTCATAGCTAAGAGTGTATTCTAATCTACTTTCTATGGGTAGCTTTTCAGCAAATTTAAAACCAGCTCTATTTATTTCTAAAAGTAACGGTAAGTTGCTTTTAGGCACATTGTTCATATAAAACTCGTATCCCATCTCTAGCACTTCTTTTGGTGTCTTTCCACATAAAAACAAAGGATTTTCTGATACATAAAGAAAATTCTTTTTGTAATAATCAATTACATAAATGCTTTTATAAGTGCAACGAGCAAAAGCATCAAAAAACTTCTCGTATAATTCTATAGAGGCATAGTTTTCATCAGGGATGAAAATAATTTCATTTTCTTTGATAAAAAAATCATCTTTTGTTATCATCTTTAGTGCTTTATAAAGTTTCAGTGTAAAAATAATAAAAACAAATCAATAAACAGGAAAACTTACACTTTAGTGTATATTAAGTTGGTTTTAAATCAGATATTTTTGTGTAATTGAATCAAAATATAATTAAAATGGATAAATTTATAGCATCTTATCACAATTATTCAATTTGGCAATTGTCCGAAAACGGACTAATGGATTTAGCACAATTTGTGGTATATGAAAATTATAAGCATCACCAGATGGTGGAAAAATTGAATAATGATTTTCAGTCGGAAATAATTTCGGTTTACAACGAAGAAATGAGATATTTTAGTCGCTCGGATACATTTGTAGCAAAAAGTAAGGATAATGATATTATTGGAGCAATACGATTGATGAATTGGGATAGGAAAGAAGCATTGCCTATGCATGAGCTATTTGATATTGGAAGTAAGTATGATATACCACTTGAGTATGAAAACACGCCAATATGGCATATAGGGAGATTGGCAATAAGCAATAAAGTTGGCAGGTATGGTATTGTATTGTTTAAGTTACTTTTGGTTTATGCTATTTCTCCTATTTGTAAACAAAAAAAAGGTATTATACTTGCCGAGTGCGATAGCAAACTCTTAAAAACTTTACAAATTATGGGTATGCAGGTAAAGCCTCTGGGCAAGGGTGCCCATTATTTAGGCTCAGAAACAATTCCCGTGTATGCAACATACAATGGAGTAAAGAGATTTTTCTTTAACAATCATTCACTTATGTGTAATAGTCAAGTAAATACATTCTCTGATATACATTTTCAATTTTCGAAGCAAAAACACACTTTAGTGTATGGCTTGTAATATAAATAGTGTTTAATTTTACTTTCATTAATGTCAATAAACATGAATATGTGTTTTATTGATAGTTTACATTGTATTTGCGATACTTTTAAAACATTAATTGCTAAAATTACATGAAGTTTGCACCAATAAAATATACTCCTCACCTATACTTACTTATTCTTGCAGCAGGGGCAGTGTTCTGTATTCCTAACATTTTTGTAAATAGGTTTATGGTAGCACCCCAATTGTGGATGCAAGCAGGCGTTAGCATAGGTATTACTGGGTTTATTTTATTTAAAAAGGGAGAAATAGACATTCCTCCAAAAGGCTATATCTATTTGATGACATCATGGGCAATATATCACATATATTATAATTGGGGCAATACCGAAACGATAACAACAATTACTACACTCATTGGAGCCCTCTTTCTGCTCTATGCAATATGGACAGATGTAAAAGATAAAAGGGCAGTGTTCGCCATTTTCACATTAATAGGATTGATGATTTCGTTGTGGGGGTTAGCTCAGCTTTTTGGGCTGTTGCGCTCCTACAATGCTTCATTTGACATAACTGGGCCGTTTGATAACCCAGCGGGCATTTCGGCATCACTCGTAGTTCTATTGCCATTTTCGCTTTATTGCTGTAGCTATTCAAAAAATGTGTATCGTGTGCTCTCAATCATTGCCACTTGCATTATTATATCGGTAATAGTATTAACCAAGGCTCGTGCAGCCATTATTGGCACTACAGCTATTCTTCTATTATTTGCAATTGGCATTCTCAAGAATAAAAATATTAAGCTTAGCATTGTTCACTACTCTGCTATTTTGGTAGTATCTATACTATTGTTTGTAGGGCTGTTCTTTTTCAAAAAGGATTCGGCAAATGGCAGACTACTAATATGGAAATGCTCAACACAGCTAATACTGCAAAAACCTATACTAGGGCATGGTGGCAATGGATTTAATGCAAATTATATGAACGAGCAAGCTACATATCTAGCCAGTCATCCCGATAGCAAATATATAATGCTTTCCGACAATGTGCGAGAGCCATTTAATGAGTTTATAAGGTGGGGAGTAAATTATGGCATAGTAGGATTGTCGCTAACAATGCTATTAGTTATTGTGCCGCTATGGGTTTCGCGAAAGCATAAATCACCCGAGTTGCTATATATCCAATTAAGCTTGCTCTCAATAGGCATTTGTGGATTCTTTTCATATCCTTTCAGCTATCCGTTTATTAAGTTGATTACAGTTGCACTGCTTGCCTTTTTGTTGGCAGAAGTAAGAACCCAAAGAACAACCATTAATAATAACTTGTGGACACGAGTGTCACTATCACTTCTCCCTATAGCATTGTTATCAGCTACTGCATATCAAGGCTATCTTGAGCGAGAGTGGCACACAATAGCTCACAAATCATTAAGGGGCGAAACACTGCTAATGCTACCGAAGTATGAATCTCTTCATGCATATTTGCGTTACAACGATCTGTTTTTATACAACTATGCTGCGGAGTTAAATGTGGTGGGACATTATGATAAGAGCATGCAAATAGCCAATGAGTGCAACAAACTGTGGGCGGACTACGACTTGCATATGCTAATGGCTGACAATTGCTTAAAGCTACAAAGATATGGAGATACAGAAGCGTATCTAAAACAGGCCTCGGCAATGTGCCCCGTTAAATTTATGCCACTGTATAAGCTAGCTGAGCTTTACATAAAAACTGAACAAAAAGAGGAGGCGCGGATATTGGCACTAATAATATTAGAAAAGCGAGTTAAAGTTGAATCAGCAATTATAAACAATATTAGATTTAAGGCACGGGATATATTGAAAAATATTGAAGCTATCACATAATAATTTATATAACAACATAATATTTAGAATATGAACAAGTATATTTGGATTTCTATTAAAATGCTTTTTGTTAGTGTTGCATTTTTAATATTTTTTTCTTGTGGCAATAATTCAAAATTGCTTTATGATGAAGATATTGATAAAGTTATCAAACTAGCAAAAGAAATGAATAAACCTTTTTGTGTAATATTGATTAATGATGAAAGCTCGCCAATAACTTACTCCTATTTAGATAAACTTGAAAATGGGAAAATCAAAAGAAGGAATAGAGTTATTTTTAATATTGTAGATTCCTCTTTGCCAGAAAACAAGTGGTATTCCCAGTGGTTGGGGATAAATAATGATGTTATAACATGTGTTTTTTCACCCTCTGGCATATTAATGTCTATAGTAACTGGAGCATCTTCATATTCTTTTGATTGTATTAATAGGACCTTAGATAATGATCTGTATTGTAGAGAGTTTGGCTATAATCCACTGTTATCCATAGCAGAAACTAATGATAAGATTGATTTTTTGAATTTGGTATTGGAATGCCATATAAACATAAGAGAAAATAAAGATATTGATACTAAAATAAACAGATCACTAAATATATGTCAGTATCCATATAATTTATACTTGAAATTATTAAATTCTCAAATACATGGAAATCATGATGATGCTAAATATTTAGCAGAACAATTATTCACATTTGATAATAGTCACTACTTGGTATTATACTCGGATATTTATGATAAAGCTAGGTACATTATTAATCCTAATTTTGATCCGAAAAATGAGCCATTACTCACAATAAATAAAAAGCATTTTTTCTTTGATAATTCTGTGTTAAATCAATCAAATCTATTCGAGATGATTTTATCTAATTCGGGTGAGTCAGACTTAATAATTAAGGATGTTGATGTTGGTTGTAGCTGTATAAGAATGATTGATAATAATATTCCATATATAATTAAACCTAAAGATTCTATCACTATTTGTTTGGAGTTTATTCCAGATAAAGCTGGAGAATTAAACAGAGAAATTTTTATTGTTTCAAATGCAATAAATAGATTAGAAACTGTAAAAGTAAAGGCAAATGTAGAATAATAAAAAAGGAAGGAGAATAAAATGTGAAGTTTAGATTTGAATATTAGTAATCTGTTGAAATGATATATACAGAGAACAAGACTTGAAATAATAATCTAGATAGTCTTATGATGCTTTATAAACAATAATTAAAATAACTACTTATGAAATATTTAATAAGCAAAAAGTTGAAAACTTATACTTTATTACTTGTGCTCATTTTTATTACTATTATGCAGTCATGTAATAATGAGGAAGCAAACCTAATTGAATTGGACTTTATTGAAAACTCTTTAAATTTAGAGGCTCCAAATGGAGAGATAATTTCTCAGGATATTTTGTCACTAAAGCTTGAATTAGGTAAACAAATAGCCGAAAATTTTGAAGATGATGTAGTATTCAATATAACTAATATTGAATACCTTCCATTAAATGAAGGTTTTTCTGCAATTATCGGCTATAAAACTGATGATGGATTTGAGGGGAACATAGTAAAAACAAATAATTCTTCTTTTAACTTTACATCAGACCTAATCGTAAGGCAGAATGTAAGGTCTAGTCGTTTAAGGAGTGGAGTAGAAAATGAAGGTGGGGTTACTATGATAATCTCTTGTAAGAAGTTAGGGAGTTGTGAATGCCGAGTTACAGCCATTCGTAAAGATGGAAAAACATATTATAGTTGTGGGGATTGTGACGATTGTGAGATGACTATTGAATATAAATAAAATGCAGTATTATGAATAATATTTTTAGATATATTTATGTGACAACCTTCCTTATAGGTTTATTTTGTTTTCTAAGTTGTAGTAATGACGAATTACAAGTTGGAATAAAGGAAACAGAACTATCTTTGAATCTTACTTCACCTAGCGGAACTAGGGTCGCAGAGAGTATTATGGAGTTGAAGTACGAAACCGCTATGGTTATAGCTGAAGTTTATGGTATGGATAAAGAGTTTGAAATAATGGGGTTGAACTATCTTCCTAGTGATGAGGGTTATATCGTTCTTATTGATTACAAAACTGAAGATGATATAACAGGTACTTATGCAATTTCGAAAGATGCGGAAATATGTTACTCTATGGATACTATGGTCTTAAAACATTCAAATAACAAACTAAGGTCGGGCTCTGAGAATGGAGGTAGTGGTTCGACTAAATATGTATGTAAGCCACATGGTCGCTGTCATTCTTGTACTCTTCAAGGGGTTTATAATCCCAGTACCGGCGAGAATATAATAACTTGCAGTTGTGATGAATGCAAAATGGAAATTACATATTCATAAAATAATGGTGCTATTCTATGCAAATAGAAATAGAGTGCAGTTTGAGATTTTATTTATATTAAATATCTTTTCTGCACTCTAACATTATGAAACTTGAAGTAAGAACTAAGTATTATCTATTTGTTTACCTTTAGGATAGCGAGAATACCATAATAAAACCTAGGATGCTTTAGTTATGGATTGGTTGTAATTTTCATTTTAAATTTTGCATAATTGCAAAGCTATTAATAGACTACGTGCTTTATAACAATATGAATATGATAAAAAAAACAATGTTATTTCTTTTTATTTTTGCTTGTTCTGTAATATCTTTTTCTCAAGAGGTTATAAAAAATGACGATGGAAGTATAACTATGGTCTCAGATACGATGATCTATCTTGATTCATCAGGACATAATATAGATATGAAAGTATTTAATGATTCTTTAGCAACAAGTAAGTACAATGTGTCATTTAAGATGTTGACTAATGGGATAGAAAACAAGTTAATTAAAAAGGATATTACAAAAAGTAATGATAAGCTACAATTGGGTAATGAGTTTCCCAATCTTGAATTAATTGATATTTATCAAAATAAAATCAATTTAGATAATACCCTTATCACTTTAATGTCTTTTTGGAGTGTAGAGTGCAGGCCCTGTATTGAGGAACTAACTGTGTTTAATATCTTAGCTAATGAATATCCAGAAGTTTCATTTATAGCTATAACTTACAATTCTAAAGAAAGAGTTAGTGAGTTCTTGGCAAATAGTAGATATAAATGGGATAATTTAATTATCGTACCTGAAAGTCAAGAATACTTTGACATGCTTGATATATTAGCAACCCCATTAAATATAATTGTTGATAATAACAGAATAATTAAAATGGCATCAACAGGAAAGAACATAAGAGGTACATTACGCTCTATAGAAGAGTTAATAAAGTAATTCAAAAGTGGGATAGTTAGGTTAGAATAATGAACTAATTCCTTTGAGATTGATAATTTAACAGAACAACGTTGGTACAAAATTTCAATATTGGTAGTCCCATGAGTGTATTAAGAGATGCTTGAAACAATAAGTAATTATGAAACTAAAAGAACAAATAAAAATAAACTGGCCATTTGCGGTAGCAACCTTAATATTTGGCGTGCTTGCAATATTACAAGTAAAAGACATTTATAAAAATGATACTCTATTTGGAGGTTCATATATTTTGATATCTGCTACGTTATCATATTCAAGCTTTAAGGAGGCTGAACTACTAAAACAAGAGGGCCACAAACTATTCAACCTTCCTATATATGCATCTGGAGTATTATCTGGTATGTGGTTGATTAGAGCGCTTGAATTATTCTTCTAAAAATAATTTGCTATTTATCGGTTAAACAGTTGACCGATAAATAGCATTAAACAATGAAACGAATCCTATTGTTATGCAGAATATTACTAAGATTATTTTTATATTATTTTTCGTTCTTTTCTGTAGTTGTTCTAATAATTCACTTAGCCCCTTAGAAGAAGTCTATAAACTTGCAGGTTCAAATAGTGGCGAGCTTAAGCGAGTTATTCGCCACTACTCGTCAGATCCTGCTGATAGTTTGAAGCTAAAGGCTGCAGAGTTTTTGATACTAAACATGGTTGATAAATATTCTGAGTATTATGATGCCCCTTGGCAGGATGTAGCTACTTTGAACATGAGGTGGAGTAGTTCGTCTGACAAGAACAAGGTGCTAAACACCTTTGAGGTGGGGAATATAGTGAGGAAGGACGACGTCACCCATATGAAAGCTGATTATTTGATATCCAATATTGAGCTAGCATTTCAGGTTTGGAATGATAAGCCGTGGGGGCAATATATACCTTTTGATACCTTTTGCGAAGAGATACTTCCTTACAGAATTGGCACAGAGCCACTAGAGAATTGGAGGGAGAAAGTGCTAGCTAGCTTTGCAGATGTAGATAATATGCTAAAGGAGGATTCAACATTAACAGCTGTGCAGGCATGCAGTAAGGTAAATAGTATTTTGCCTAGATTTAGAATGGATAAGGACTTTTCCAATATGAGCTATACTCAACTGATGGCTACAACAAGGGGGCAGTGCGATAGCCAAGCAGCTTTGGCTGCGTTTGTGATGAGGGCTTTGGGCATTCCCGTAACTATTGATTTTACCCCACAATGGAAAAGCTATGCTACAGGACATGATTGGAACAGCGTAAGTGATAGCACGGGTCAACATATATCCTTTCTAGGCACAGAAACTAATCCTCACGCATCGCATCAAGGCAATACATATCAGAAAGCAAAGGCATATAGAAACACATTCAAAATTAATAAGGTTACAAATGCTGGTGAGGCAAGTGCTCCATCACCATTCTACAGAAACTTGTATGACATATCGTCAGAACATAAAGATATGGTTAATGCATCACTACCTATAAATAACAAACTGAGAAGAGAGGGGGAAGATATCTTTCTTTCTCTGTTTTATGATTTTGAGTGGCGCATAACGGGCCATGCTGATGTAGATGAAGATAGCATCCACTTTGGATATGTAGGAAAAGATATTCTTTATCTACCTGTTTATTATTTGGATAACAGCATAGTGCCTGCCGCTACTCCATTCTACATAAATAACAAAAATAGCCTTTTGCTGCTAGGCGCTGATTCTCCTCCCGAATTGACCTCATTTAAAGCGTTAGAGCCCGTAGATGATATGCATTGGGCATTTAGAATGATAAATGGCAGCTTTGAGAGTTCCGCAGATTCATCTTTTATTAATGTACATATAGTACATACTATTTCAGAGTTACCTGATATTTATAACGAAGTTAAATTGGGCAAGGTACATAAATGCCAATATATACGATACATAGCATCAAGTGAAGGATGTAATGTATCTGAGATATCATTTTATGATTCAGAGGGAAATAAACTTGAGGGTGAATATATTGGTCTGTCTGGATCATATAACAATTTGGGAGATACTGGTGATAAAGCTTTTGATGGTAACGTAGCAACATATTATGATGCAGAAATAGTAAAAGACTCTTGGACAGGCTTAGATTTTGGTGAGCCCAAAGAGATAGCATCTATTCGTTACTCTCCCAGACTATTAGGTATCGGTATTTATGAGGGACATGAATATGAGCTCTTTTGTATGTCGGGCACAGGATGGAACTCTGTTGATACAAAAGTGGCAGATGGTGATGAAATATCATTTAACACACCTAAAAATGGCTTGTTGTATATCTTAAATAAAACTACGGGTAAGAGGGGGACGGTTTTTTATATGTTAGGCGATGATACTTATTATTATAATTAGAGGCCTACTAATACTTATAAATAGTGCATATCTGTTTTATATGATGATTAGAAAACAAGTAGGGCGTACTTTATTTAAGCCCTTTCATTTGTATCAAATTTGTACCATATGTTTGTAAGTCATTGATAAGCATTGTTAGTTATCTTTAGGAGAAAATCTATAAAACACTCTCGTTCTGAAACAATTAGGCGATGCTGATTACCAATAAAAGAGAAGTCTTTTCCTAAAGACATAATAAAGCTTTTGATATTCATCACTTTTTAATTCTCAAGAACTAGTTCATCTATTTCATCCCTTGGAGACTCACTATTGATGAAGTGCAATAGATAAAAAGTTCTCATAATTGAATCTATAATTCGTCCTTTAGTAACGGACGAATTATAGACTCAATTCAGGTAAACTATCAATAGCTCTTTGCTTCAACTCGTCAACAGCACGAGTATATTTTTCTGTGTGCTGAATACCACTATGACCTAGTAAACTTGCAACAGTCTTGATATTAGCTCCATTATTTAGAATGTTAACAGCAAAGCTATGACGAGCACAATGCCATGTTATATGCTTTGGTATATTAGCTAACTTAACCCAATGCTTTAATGACCTCAAGCACATAGATTGACTTGGAAGATTAAAAATATCATTATCAATCATAATACCATTTACTTCATAATTGCGAGATTCTCCAATAAGCGAGAGTAAACCATCATTTAATGGAATATTAACCCAGCTTTTCGAGCTACTTCCCTGAGTTTTCTTCTGATTAAAACTTAGCAATTTATTTGAATAATCTACATTTGAATACTTTAGGTCTTTTACATCACAAAAACGTATTCCTGTATAAAGGCAAAATATAAACGCTCGCCTAACATCTGGGTTTTGTTGTGGGTAGGTAGTACTCATTAATTGTTTTATCTCATCAATACTCAACACATCTTTTGTCAATGCACCTTCATCAGCCTTACATACAACATTGAGACATGGATTCTTTCTGATATAATCCTCTTCAACTAAAAACTTAATAATCTTTTTAAAACGCTTATAATGGGTTAATGCACCCTCCCCCTTACTTATACTTTGAAGGTATTCTACAAACTTTTCAATCATTTGCTTATCTATCTGCTCAGCAGTTATCTTATCCTTATACAAAGGATAGTCTATCAATATAAAGTCTTTAAAGCGCTTTATTGCAGCCTTAATCATTCGCTTATCACCTTTGGTATAGTTCTCATAATAAGCATCCATACAATCAAAAATATTTACTCTTTTGAATGGTGCTATACGATATCCGGTTGAAGACTCTTTCATCTGCTGTTCCTTCTCAAAACGAATCTTCTTTGCTAACTCTAAAACTTCTTTATTAGTTTGACGCTCAATAGGTGTTCTTGGATTCTTCAACAAATATAGATTTAGAGTTTCCTTTCGTCTATCCTTTACAATTAACTCATTACCTGTTTTTTCATTTATAGTCTTGGTATAACCTAAATAGTATTGTAAATACAAACTATAAGTGCCATTTGTCAACTCCTTTTTCAGAAGTTTGGGGTTATCGGTGCTCTTTTGATTTAAATTACTCATACTTTCCTTTGTTTAATTCGCTTACAAAGATACAGTTATATTCCAAATACTGGGGTGCCAAAGGGGTGCCAAAAGCAACAAAACAAGGGCAAAAATGGGCAAATTGGGTAAGCAACAGAAAACACCAAAACCCTGATTTAGTCATAGTTAACTACTTTTGATTGCACTTGTTTTCGGGGTCGTGTACCCGCTCCGAGTACGATTTTAAAAAATATCTTTGTCTATTGGCTGAATAAATAAGGATTATATTAAAGCACCTTTCGCAAGAAGGGTGCTTTTTTTATGGAAACTAATTTTTAAAAATTCTAATACCACCCCTAAAAATAGATTTCTGTATCTACGAAGCTCGAAGCTTTGCGTTTACATATGACTGACAACATGGGTATTATAGTCAAGTTCATGTGCAACAAAAGAAACACCAGCAAAATTCACTTTTAGGAGATTTAGGGATGGTTTAAAAGGTTTGTCTGCAAGTAACAAGAAATAAAAAACTCTATAGACCTATGAATAGCAACTCTTACGATTGCATAATGAAAGGAAATACTCCAAAATAAGCATTTCTGCACTTGCAGACACGAAAACAGCTAGGCTGATTGTGATTCAGCTAGAGCTGAATAGGAAACGGCTGGGCCGAAAGCATTTCTGCAGCAGCTGACATGTAAACGGCTGGAGCCTGTAGCATTTCTGCAGCAGCTGACATGAAAACAGCCGAGCCGATAACATTTCTGCAGCAACTGACATGTAAACAGCCGAGCCGATAATATTTCTGCAGCAGCTGACATGTAAACAGCCGAGCCGAAAGCATTTCTGCAGCAGCTGACATGAAGACGGCTGGAGCCTGTAGCATTTCTGCAGCAGCTGATATGTAAACGTCCGAGATGAAAGTAGGTCAGCCAGAGATTAAATGGCTTTGTATTGATAGATATAGAGGTATGCATGCGCAGAAATACAATTTACTCTCTTTATAGCGACTTTACATTTGTAATAACGGACTCAGTTGAGCAAAGTGTGATTATAAATTTGCACGAATGTGTTTTTTTCGGTTAATAATGCTTTTGCTTTTTATGAAAAGGAATTTAGTAAATAGCATTTGGGTTGCATTTATATAAATGTATTTTAACTCACATTATTCATATTTCCATTAATGCAAAACCCCGTTTTTTTGATAATGTTCGCTTTGTTCATGCCTTTGAGACTGTCAAAGGGTACGCAACTGCTTCATCAGTAAACTTCTTAAAAAGGGAATTGCTGTATCAGCGGAGCCCGACGCCTTGGATATACTCAAGGCTAAGAACGTGAATATTACGGGTTAATCTTATATAAGTCCCTAAATTGTTGTACAACAAAGCTTTTTTCTTACTTTTGTAGCATGTTAGTAAAATTATATGAAGATAATCCAAACCAGCGTGAAGTTGACAAAGTAATAGAAGTGCTTCGTAATGGTGGCATTGTTATTTATCCAACAGACACATTGTATGCTTTTGGATGCGATGCTTTGAATGTGCGTGCAGTTGAAAAAATATGTGAGTTGAAAGGTATCAATCCACAAAAAAACAATCTATCTATTATTTGCTACGACCTGAGCGACATAAGTGAGTATGCAAAAGTGAGTACAGATACATTTAAGCTAATGCGTAGGAACTTACCGGGTCCTTTCACTTTCATTCTGAATACCACCTCTACACTACCCAAAATTTACAAAAACAGAAAGACTGTGGGAATACGTGTGCCCGACAACAATATCATCAGGGAATTGGTAACACAGTTGGGCAACCCTATTTTGACAACATCTGTGAACGGAGATGAAGATGAAGCGGAGGAGTACAGGACCGACCCAGAGCTTATTCACGAAAAGTGGGGTGATATTGCAGATATTGTGATTGATGGAGGATACGGAGGTTTAGAACCTTCAACGATAATAGATTGCACTTCGGAAACCTTAGAAATTACGCGTCAT
>DATERO010000081.1:0-4358 GCA_035271465.1 Dysgonamonadaceae bacterium
GTCACTTCAAAAAGAGGTTGCATTTCAACCACGTCGTATGCACGCTTCCACTCAGCCATACCTTGTGTCCATACCATAGTTTCTTTTCTAATTGGCTCGTTTCTTAACTCTTCAAGAGTAAAAGTCCCTTTTTGTTTTCCTTCGGAATCGATGTAAAAATACCTGTTCATGTAAAGCTGTTTTATTAGAGGTTATTAAATTGATGATTATTTGTGTTTCCCTGATTCAATAGTAATTATATCAATAACAGCTTTCGTTGTATCACTATAAATATATTGAAGAGTTACATTGTTCTTTGTGAAAACATGTAATGATTTGTCAGTCGTAAAAGCCAATCCCATATTTTTGATAATATCTTCTTTCTGTTCTTTCAACAATTCTTTTGGATTGTCAATGTCAATCAGGGTGTAGTAATATTGAAAAATATTGTCCGGGGTTACACCAACACTATCAAAGCGAGTATGTGGATCTAAAACAACAGGAGTAGATTCATTGAGATTATCAGCCATTTTCGTTAACTGATCATTAAGCACCTTGTCTTTAGGAGAACATTGTATAAACATCATAACCAGTGTAATGATAGAGTAGTATTTTAATGAATTGATTTTTCCCATAACTTCATCTTAAGTGAAATGTTTGACAAAGTTAAATAAATTTGGCATTATATAAAATGAAATTGGAGAATTATCTTTTAAAAATGTGCATATATCCTCGAATATTAATTCAAGAATTCTTATGTCTCATACGCAATATTTTGGCTAGGCTCTGAATTTACCTCAAAAACGTTCTTCATCAAGTTATCTCGCTCTTTCATGACTGCGAAAGTGCAACCCAACGTGATTATAGCCTTCCTACTGCTCCGAAAGTGCAAATCAATATGAATATAGGTTTCTCAGTGCTTCGAAATTACAAATTGATCTGAATATTGCTTTCTTACTGCTCAGAAAGTGCAAATCAACCTGAATATTGCTTTCTTACTGCTCAGAAAGTGCAAATCAAGTTGAATATCGCCTTTTTGACCCTGCGAAAGTAGGAATCAGTATAGATTACTACTTTCTTATCCCTAAGAAGCCAGTAATTTTTTCAAACCAAGATTTCTTATCGCTCAGAAATTAATAATTACTTTGTTTTATGATTTAGTAGCAAGAAGTATGCTTAAATTATTTCTGTTTGAAGTTTCCTAGCGAGAAGAAGGTGTAGATCAATTCTGTTTGAAGTTTCGTAGGAAAGAGAGAGATTAATTTTTTTTGATTTGAGCTTTAGTATCTCTACAAAGTTGAAGTTTATAATATTATATGTGTGTATAGAGATGTGAGAGCGCGAAATGAATATCACACTTTGAACGTAATCAAAATAATCACACAGATCAATATTCTATAGTAATATATAGAGGAAAGATTGTTAATAAATTTCAAACACTGTTTATATTTAGTGAACTCTTACATTTATAATGGCTTTGTAGGACTGTAAAATTTTTAAACTGCTGCTTTCAGGGATGCTACATGATGATTTATACTGTATAGGGGTAAAAATAAATTGGTAGAATGTCGTCACGACAGTCTACCAATACTTGTTAACCTTAAATCTAATACTATTATGAAAAAACCACATTGCAAATATAAAAAAGATATCAAAGCAATCCAAATAATATCAATAGAAAATCAAATATAATTTATTTGTGTCAAATTGATAGTTGCTATTTATAGCAAAGGGACGTCCATTCCTGTTATTTTCCTGTATAAATCGAGCGCATATACATCGGTCATGCCTGATACAAAATCGATAACTGCTTGTACTCTTTCAGTGATGCTGTTGGCGTACATATCGTACTGTTCGGGTACACGATTTAGCAAAATGGTAGAGTAGGCGTGCGAAGGTGTTTGTATGGCGTTGATAAACTGCTCCAGTAGATAGCCAATTATATGATAACCTGCCAACTCAACGTCCAATACCTCTTTCGATTTGTATATCTTTGATGCAGCAAACTGCGAGCATCCTATATATGCTTCATAGGAAGTTTTTGGGATTTGCTTAATCAAAGTGTCATTGAATGCTCCATTTAAAATCCTTTCTTCATTTTGCATAAATGCTTCAGCACATTCCTTTACCAAACTCCCAATAATGCTTGAACGCAAATACCCAATTTTCTCATTCACATCGTCCACCAAATCCATATTGCGTTTCACTCTCTGTAGTCGCTCTCCTTCGAAAAATTGGAGAAATAACTCAATTGTCTTTTCAGTTGATTGAAGATTCAGTTTATGCGCATCTTCGATATCCATAATTTGGTAACAGATATCGTCTGCAGCTTCCATTAGATATACTAATGGGTAGCGTGCATAGTGCAGAGGAGTTGCATTGAGTTGAGTGATACCTAAATCGTCAGCAATTTTTTTATAACTCTTTTCCTCAGATGCAAAAAATCCAAACTTTTGTTTGTCGCCACTCAATTCAGAAGAGTAGGGGTACTTTACAATTGAAGCCAATGTTGAATAGGTCATTACAAATCCACCTTGGCGACGGCCGATAAATTGATGGGTGAGCAATCGTATTGCATTTGCATTTCCTTCGAAATGTGTGAAATCGGTCCATCTGCCACCTTCATTTTCAACTTTCTTTTTCAGATTCTGCCCTTCACCTTCTGAAAAGAAAGTGCCAATTGCTTTTTCTCCAGAGTGTCCGAAGGGTGGATTACCTAAATCATGTGCAAGACATGCTGCTGAAACTATATCCCCAATTTCCTCAAAGTGAGCATCATGATTGGGGTATTTATTTCGCAATGATTTGCTAACATGATTCCCTATTGAACGACCTACGCTTGCTACTTCAAGGCTATGAGTTAGTCTGTTGTGTACAAAAACACTGCCAGGTAATGGAAACACTTGCGTTTTATTTTGCAACCGACGGAATGGTGATGAAAAAATCAATCTATCATAATCTCGTTGATATTCTGTTCGATCGTGAGTGCGTTGATCGTGATAATTTTCCATCCCAAATCTTTTGGTGGATAATAGCTTAGTCCAATTCATCTATCGAAAGTTTTATATAGTATGTATTACAACAAAGATAAACAATCTTAGATTAGTTGAATAAAGATAGTAAGGTGGTTTTAAATTTGTGCTTACTCAATTTTTAAATTTTTATATCGATTCATGACGGTACTTCTCTTAAATGCCTTAAATTTGTAATTAAATTGATTAATAAATGGCAGATCCAATTAAACACGAGTGCGGTATAGCACTGGTTCGACTTCAAAAACCCCTTTCATACTATCAAAAAAAATACGGTACATGGCAATATGGTTTAAATAAACTCTACTTGCTGATGGAAAAGCAACACAATCGGGGGCAGGAAGGCGCAGGGCTTGCTGCTGTAAAGTTAAATCCATCACCTGGAAGTGAATTTATATTTCGAGAACGTGCTTTGGGGTCTGGAGCTATATCCGAAGTGTTTGAAAATGTTGCAAAGTCCTTCAAAAGTTTTTCTTCTGATAAAATGCAAGATGTAAATTTTGCAAAGAAGAATGTTCCTTATGCAGCCGAGCTATTTTTAGGGCATCTTCGATACAGCACAACTGGCAGGACTTCGTTATCATATGTTCATCCTTTCTTAAGAAGAAACAACTGGACTTCTCGCAACTTAGCCATTGCAGGCAATTTCAATATGACAAATGTGGAAGAGATGTTTCATCATCTTTTGTCAGAAGGACAGCACCCACGAGACTTTGCAGATACTTTTGTAATGCTTGAGCTATTGGGTCATTACTTAGATAGAGAGGTTCAATATCAGTATGATAAATTTAAAGATGATTTCACGGATGGCCATCAATTAAGTAATAAAATAGAGCAAGAGTTAGACATTCCTTTTCTTTTGAAACGAGCGGCAGCTCTTTGGGATGGTGGTTATGTAATTAGTGGATTGATTGGTTGTGGAGACGCATTTACTATGCGCGATCCTTGGGGTATTCGAACAGCATTTTACTATATTGATGATGAAGTGGCAGTTGTTGCATCTGAGCGTCCTGTCATTCAAACTGCTTTTAATCTTACAAAAGAAGATATCAAAGAGCTTCAGCCAGGCGAGGTGTTGGTATTGAAAAAAGATGGTACATTTTATCTTTCACAAATTATTGAACCAAAGCCGAAAATAACTCCTTGTTCTTTCGAACGCATTTATTTCTCACGTGGTTCTGATTACGATATTTATCGTGAACGGAAAAAACTGGGAGAGTTGTTGATTCCAAATATACTTGAAATAATAAATCATGATTTCGACAACACTGTTTTTTCATTTATTCCGAACACAGCCGAAGTTGCATATTTAGGAATGTTGGAGGGTTTAGAAAATCACTTCAATCA
>DATERO010000082.1:0-5173 GCA_035271465.1 Dysgonamonadaceae bacterium
TGCAGTTCAGCTAATCAATAACTTTAATGTATCACAACTCAAACAACGAATTATTATGATGAACAGTAAGAAATCGCCATTGCGAAAGCTGGCAAAGTATCTAAGTGTACTGCCATTGGCATTGTTGTTGATAACAGCAAATAGTGTGTATGCGCAACAGAATGAAAAAAATAGTGATAAAATTTATAAAGCTGGAAAAATGCTACCGGAGTTTCCTGGTGGTCCAGAAAGTTTAACAAAATTCTTTAATGACAATATAACCTATCCTAAGGAAGCTAAGGAGAAAGGGATAAAAGGTCAAGTTGTATCAAGTTTCATAGTTAGAAAGGATGGATCCATAGCAAGACCACAAATTGTACAAAGCGTAGCCCCATCTTTGGACACAGAGACTCTTAGGGTTATAAATGCGATGCCTAAATGGATTCCCTACAAAGAAGAGAGTGACATTGTAGGCATAGAGTACACATTACGATTCACTTTTGATATAAACGACAATAAAGACGCTTCTTGGGTTAAAATTATAGGAGTTGATATCTTAGGAAAAGAAGAAAAAGACGAAACATTTGTAATTGGCTTTAAGGCTAATGACAAAAAAGAAAAAAACGATGTTGTAGCTCGAGGATACGGTTCTATGCGAGATGCAACCCCACAAGCCTTTGCAGATAAATTTGGAGATGGCAATCCTCTCATCATTGTCGATGACGTTAAAATGGAAAAAGGCTTTGATGTGAACAGTATCAAACCCGATGATATCGAATCTATTTCTGTACTAAAAGATGCATCAGCCAAAGCAAGCTATGGAAATGAAGGTGAAGATGGAGTTATTGTGATTGTTACCAAACCATCTTATAGAGGAAAAACAACTGCACCACAAATTTCAAAAGATGCTCCAGATGAAGTGTTTGTAGTAGTAGAGAATCAACCTGAATACCCAGGTGGGATGGAAGCACTGATGAAATTCCTTTCAGAAAACATCCGCTATCCTGTGGAAGCTATGAAAAGCGGGAAGCAAGGACGAGTTATCACAAGCTTTATAATCAATAAAGACGGAAGCATCTCAGATATTAAAATAGTACGTGGAGTTGACCCATTGTTAGATGCGGAAGCCATCAGAGTAATCGAGATGATGCCTAAGTGGAAGCCTGGTACTCAAAGAGGTCAAAATGTGAACGTAAGGTTCACAATGCCAGTAGTTTTTAGATTGAGCAAGAGTGAATCAGTTGATGATGAAGCCATGGAAAAATTGAAAGAAAAAGGACCAGTTGCAGTTTATGAAGAAAAGGATAATAAACCTGATGAAGGATATCTGAAATTTATCGCTCAAACAATCAAGTATCCAGTTATTGCTCAAGAAAACGGTATTATGGGAGTATCAAGAGCAACCTATGATGTAAACGCTAAAGGTGAAATATCTAATATAAAGATTACTGAAAGTGTTGACCCATCGTTAGATGCAGAGTTAGTTAGGGTAACAAAGCTTATGCCAAAGGATATTGCTTTAAGCAAAACGGAGGGTAAAGCAGCTTCAAATGTTGAAATATCGGCTCTTTTCAGATTGCAAAATGGAAATACACCTCCCTCTGAACGTGTAGAGAGTGATGTAGTGGTGGTGGGCTATGGAAAACCTGCTGAATGAAAACGTAAAAACAATTGAGATCAAACTCCTTAAAAAGAGGACTTTTTTAAGGAGTTTATCATATATTTAATATTTATAATCTTACCAATCATCCATTAATATGAAACACGTCTTTTATTCACTGATTGCCCTGCTTGCAATTACAGCCTGTACCTCTCAACCAGAATCAAAAACAGTAGAACTACCTCCTGCATCATTTGCCAACACCCGCTCACTTGAGATTGCAAAAGTAACCATTAGCGACTCAGTTACAGTACTTGATGTAGAGGCATTTTACACGCCAGAGTATTGGATCAAAATTGTTTCGGACAGCTATCTGCAAGCTGATGGTAAAAAATATATGATTCGCAGCGGAGAGGGTATCGATTTGGATTCGCTCTTTTGGATGCCTAAATCGGGTGAAGCATCGTTTAAGCTACTGTTCGAACCATTGCCCATAAATACTAAAACATTCGATTTTATAGAAAGCGATTGTGAGGATTGTTTTAAGATTTGGGGTATTAACCTATCAAACAAACGAACATCATTACCGAAACTTTCTCGTGAATTTACAAAGAAACACAAAGAAGAGACAGATTTAAATTTAGGATGGGAGAAAGGCGATGCCACAGTAAGCGGTGAAATATGGGGCTATGTACCTAATACGCTTGAATGGACCGTGATGTATTCCAATCCAATTACGGGGAAAAACAATAATATTCCTTTAGAGATAGATGATAAAGGAGCGTTCAATATGAAAATCCCTATCTACAGCCCAACTAATCTTTTACTTTCATCCAAGATAGAACGGATCCCCATTAAAGTAGCTCCTGGAAAGGAGTCAAGCATAATAATCAATCTTTCTGAGTTTTATCGTCAAAATAGTCGCCTATTGAAAGAGCAAGAACCTTATGGTAAGAAATACTACTATGGCGGTTATCTGGCTCGATTGAATAACGATCTTGCCAATGAGGATATTATGCAAGCTGAACAATGGGATTATATCGAATCTGTTGCCGATATGGACGTGAATGAATATAAAGCATTCTTGATAGATAAATATCACGAAAGTGTTGCACACAACGATGTGTTAGAAATCAGCCCCCTTGCTAAAAAGATAGCAAGTGCCATAGATGCTTTTGCATTAAGTGATAATATTGAATTTGCAGATTCTCATTTGATACAGGCGTTAGCAGAAAAACATCAAATAACAAGAGAGGAAGCTCAAAAGCGCTATAAGCCGGTAGAGAGAGCCGAAGATTATCAGGATTATTACCAACTGACTCCGTACAATGATCCAGAAATGCTGTTTGTACCATATATTGCATTTCATAGCCATAATTTGGGATATGCTCGCAAGCATTCAAACGATCCTTATGAAGTAGTTCGTTATCTATCGCAACACGATGAAGTATCAAAAGAAGATCGTGCTTTTTTTAATGAATATATAACAGCAGAAGAGAATAACAAAGAATTCAAAAAAGCTGTTTCCATTGGGTCTATATTTAATAAATACTCCTCATTAGCAAAAGAATATGAGAAAAACCAAATGGGTGTGGGTTTTCTCTCTCAAATTTGGGACACAGAAGATGCATTATTGTTTGATTTGATAAATGCTCAAAAAATTGGTGCTCAAATAGAGGATTTTAATCCACTTACAGATGAACAAAAACAAGAGTTGTCAGATTTGCCTGAGGTTATTAGCCAGGTTTTATTAGAGGAAAATGAGATACTTTTGGCAAAAATTGAAGAGAACAAGAATAAAATAGGGTTCACTGTGCATAATACGCCTACCATTGCCAATGAGGAATTGTTTGTTGAGATGCTGAAGCCTTTTAAAGGAAAAGTGATATTAGTAGATGTGTGGGCTACTTGGTGCGGACCGTGCCGAATGGCAAACGAAGAGATGGAGCCGCTAAAAGCACAACTTGCCGACAAAGAGGATTTGGTATTTCTATATCTGGCAGGAGAAGACTCTCCTGAGAATACATGGAAGAATATGATTGTTGACCTGAAAGGTGAACATTATAGGGTGAATCAGGGGCAATGGGATTATCTCAGAGAAAGCCTGAAAGCAAGAGGAGTACCAACTTATATAATTATCGATAAAGAAGGAAATCATTCGTTCCATTCAGTTGGTTTTCCTGGTGTAGATAGCATGAAAAGAGAGTTGATGAAGGCATTGAAGAAAAAAGGATGAGAGACCTTGAAAGTGATCAATTAGATTATAATTTTATTATCTCATCTCCTAACAGGTTTTCCGAACCTGTTAGGTATTAAACCTCCACACTATCAAATAAAAACTGCGCACACTCTTACTAATCAAAATCTGAATAAAATAAAAATTGATTCAGACTCAATTTGAAGATAAAAATAGGTGTTTGAAGCCATACCTAACAGGTGCTTGAAGACCTGTTAGGTAGTGGTTTTTCGAACCTGTTAAGTAATATCACAATACAACCATAAAAAGTTATAACAACAATCATTTAAATAGCTTACCTTTGTTTATATCAAATGATAATAGATACCGCTATTAAAGATTAGTTCCAAATATTAGACATTTAAGTGACTGAATACTATGAAAATTGATTTTTTAGAACCAGGAGTCGTTTATCACATATTCAATCGAGGTAATAACAAAGAGGATATTTTTAAGGAAGATAAAAACTATATTTATTTCCTCTTTTTAGTAAAGAAATACTTACTACCTATCACAGAAATTTACGCATATTGTCTGTTGAAAAATCATTTTCATCTTGTAGTAAGAATAAAAGACATTGAATTTATAGATAATAGATATAAAGAGAGACCTCATCTACCCTTTTCCAACCTATTTAATAGTTATACCAAGGCTATAAACAAAACATACAATCGTACAGGAAGTCTTTTTCAAGAACATTTTAAAAGAAAACGGATTGAAAATGATGAGTATTTGATGCAAGTAGTTGCTTATGTGCACTTAAATCAGATAAAACATGGTTTCTCAGATGATTTAAATTATCCTTACTCATCTTATAAGGCTTATACATCAGGATTACCAACAAATATAAGTAGTGATTATGTGATGAGTTTATTTGAAAACAAAGATAATTTTATGTACTGGCACAGTCTCAATAGGTTGGATATTGAAGATAAGATTGATGATATATGAGATAGTTATTCTTTCCTTACAGGTTTCCCTAACCTGTTTAGGTATAAAATTTCCTCATTATCAAATAAAAATTAGCACACTCTTACCAATCAAAATATGTAAATTGAATTATAAGGGAATAAATTCGGTATTTAAATATAACGATGTAGATACTTGAAACAATACCTAACAGGTGTTTGAAAACCTGTTAGGAAGTTGGTCAATTCTATCCTTAGCTCCTAACATATTTTCTCTATTCTTGAGTTTTCACGGTAAAATATGATTAATTTCACACTTTGAATTATAAAACCATTATTAATAATGAAAACTAAAACATTTATAACTTTACTTACAGGTCTTATGCTACTCTCGTGTGCACAAAAAAAAGGAAAAATTGTCTATCCTAAAACAGATAAAGGAACCGTAAC
>DATERO010000083.1:0-3485 GCA_035271465.1 Dysgonamonadaceae bacterium
AAGCCACCGAACTCTATCCTTATCCTTTTAATTTCGAATAAGCCCCAAGGCTTAACTTATTCTATCTTCGAGTTATCTGCATCACCTGATCGGCACGCTTCGAAGCCACAGCTTCCGGGTGATGTCTTGTCTCAGCATCTAATGCCAGAGATTAAGCGTTTAATCTACTATAATTCGATTAAGCTGCAAGAGCGTAATTATTGTTGCCAGTTAAAATTTTGACGATTGTTATTATAGTGTTACCCGACAACGCACTGCATGCTTACAAACCACTTCTACCCGCTGTCAAAACCGGTCAACCCCATTGTTTCTTTTATGCTTGTAGAGAGAAGGCTTCTCTGCTTCTGCAAATATAGACATTTATTTTGAGAAAAGGTTTAATGGCAAAAAAAAACTGAATGTGTACATTGTATAAACACTGCTCATACCAAAGAGGGAACAAAGTTCTAAAAAGATATAAGAGTTAATGGAGTTTGTGATTTATTACTATCTTCTCCACTTTGTCTATTATTAGTTTTGGTGGTAGCCACTCCATACACGCATGATCACCACGCCAACAAGGGACATCGCCAAACACAGAGCAAGGACGACAATCTAACTCTATCTGAACTGCATTTTCGGGCAACTGCTTGTAACCATAGAAACCGAGATAAGGATGTGTGGCTCCCCAAACTGAAACAACAGGTGTATTGACCAACGAGGCTAAGTGCATATTGGCAGAATCCATCGTCACAATCACTGAAAGATAAGAAATCAATAGCAACTCTTTCTCAAGTGTTAATTGACCGACAACTGATTTCACATTGGTATATTTGAGATCCCACTCCTCAAGCCTTTGCTTTTCATCATCACCTCCGCCAAATAGATAGATTTGCGTATTTTCAAGAGAGGCAATTCTCTTCACAACTTCTTCCATTTTATCTATAGGATACATCTTCTCTTTGTGTTTTGCAAAAGGAGCGAAACCAATATTTATTTTAGAAGTATCAAAAGATATATCGTTGAGATCATCAATGTTTCGAGAGATATTATCAAAATAAGACGTAAAGTTCAATTTGCAGGGCAAATTCAAAGCACCAAAAACATCTAGATAGCGATCAATGGTGTGTCTGAGAGGAACTAAAGGGGCTTTGTGTTTGGTAATAGCATTCTTTTTTGCTCGGTCTTTATCAATATATTTTACAGTTTTTTGGTACAGCTTAAAATAGAAACGCAGAAACTTACTTCTCAACACATTGTGTAAATCGGCTACCATGTCTATATCATAGCCTTTTCGAATAAAACGTGCTAAAGAAAACATCCCATTGAGTCCTTTGTATTGATTCAAGTCGACTCCAATTACTTTAATATTGGGTTGTTGATTTTTGAATAAAACTGCAAAAGATTTTGAGGTTAAGACATAAAAAGTGTGATTAGGATATGTCTTTGCCACAGAATATACTGTAGGAACTGACATAGCTACATCGCCAAATGCAGAAAACCTAATCACTAAAACATTTAGGAACATGGCGTTCGTTGTTTTTTTATTATTTGCCGTAAAGAACGGGGTTCAAAGATGGGTCATTGTACATTTTCATCTGTTTGTACACTTTCATCACTTTACTGCCTTTTTTTAACTCTTCTAATAATTCATCGATGGCAGTTGATAAATCTTCGCGTTGCTCAAGTAATACACTCAGTTTTGACTCACATTTCTCAACGTGCTCTTTATCTGCATCAGCTCGCTTAGCCTCATCTGCCATATGATATATCTTTACTGCTAAAATGGAAAGACGATCTAGTGCCCATGCAGGACTTTCGGTATTAATAGTAGCAGTAGGTAAAGGTGTTACATCTTTATAAATATATAGAAAGTAGCTATCTATACGTTCAACCAAATCTGTACGTAGTTGATTTGATATATCAATTGTGCGTTTTATTTTCAATGCTTCATTAGCATCAATATTGGGATCGCGTATGATATCTTCGAGATGCCACTGAACAACATCAATCCAGTTTTTCTCATACAAAAAGTTATCAATTGTTCCCTTTTCAAATGGGTTTTTGATTGATGTGTTAACACTATCATTGATGTGATAATCAGCTGTGGCCTGATTAAAAATAGCATTTGCATTTTCACTAAAAGTCTTCATATAGTTATATGTGGTTTTTTATTTAAAATCATAAGCACAGACAAAGGTAATGAAGAGTTTCCAATATAAGAAAAGGAAAAACACGAACTCATAAAAGAATACACAGCGATATTTTCACTAGACTGTTAATATAAATCCGTAAGTATCTAATTAATAAACATTCGAGAACAATGGATAGTTTAAAACCTAAATTATGTAGGCTAATTCAACATTGCAACATTTCCTTAAATAATTTGTCACTAATAAACTTTTAAGTCGAAGTAAATTGGTTAATTTTGCAATCAAAATCAATAACTCTCATTAAAAGGTCTTGAAGTCAATGAACAAAATCGTAGGTAAAGAATATTTATCTGAAAAAGTAGTAAAACTTGAAGTTGAAGCACCGTTAATTGCAAAGAGTCGACGGGCTGGTCATTTCGTTATTGTTCGTGTAGGTGAAAAGGGGGAACGAGTGCCCTATACCATTGCATCATCGGACATAAAAAAAGGTACAATTACCCTTGTTATCCAATTAGTGGGTAAATCATCACAAAAAGTAGGCAAACTTGAAGTTGGCGATTATATAACTGACTTGGTTGGACCACTTGGCAAAGCAACTCATATTGATAAATTTGGAACTGTTATTTGCGCAGGTGGCGGTGTAGGCGTTGCTCCCATGCTTCCCATTATTGAAGCTATGAGCAAAGCTGGAAACAAAGTAATTGCTGTGTTGGCAGCACGCACAAAAGAGTTAGTCATATTAGAAGAACAAGCAAAGCAATTTGCCGATGAAGTAATCATCATGACTGACGATGGAACCTATGGAGAAAAAGGATTAATCACAGAAGGAATTGAAAAAGTGATTCAAAGAGAAAAGGTGGATCTTTGTGTCACTATTGGCCCTGCCATAATGATGAAGTTTGTTTCACTGCTGACTAAGAAATATGACATTCGCACCCTCGCATCATTAAACACCATTATGGTGGATGGCACTGGAATGTGTGGTGCATGCCGTGTAACGGTTGGAGGAAAGACAAAATTTGTTTGTGTTGATGGTCCTGAATTTGATGCACATCAAGTTGATTTTGACGAGATGCTGATGCGATTGAAAGCATACAATTAAAGACAAGAACAAACATATAATAATGAGTACACTTCGAAAAAACTATCTCTTTCCTTTTTACCCTGCTGGCGCAAGTCTCTGACTTGTGCCTTAAGCTCAAGGCACTGGTCAGAGACCAGCGCCAGCTAAAGAGAAACTTTTGATAGCGAAACGCCCTATATCTCACACCTCCAGACCTCATAACTCATAACTCATAACCCATAACCCATATAACCCATAACTCATAACTCACACCCCATAACATATGTCCT
>DATERO010000084.1:0-3305 GCA_035271465.1 Dysgonamonadaceae bacterium
GCCTTCAACAGGCTTTTTGTAAGCAAAGGGAGTGAATCACTTCGATTGAACATTATCCTGTGTCTGTACTGCATACACATTGCACCTCCTGATGTATATCTGTTGTTTTAGAATAAAGCTGATGTTTAAATCAATACCTGAATTAATCTAATTCTCAAAATTATAAAAGCATTCCTTTTAAAGTTGAAGGTGTATCATCTATATATCTCCCTCATATGTGCCATCAAAAGCCACCCCCAGCCATCCTAAGCCACATTTAAAACCCTATTCATAATCTATTTATATTTACCGAAACAAATATAAATCAGATAAATTATGAAAAGGAAAATTCATCTATTAGCAGCTGTTTTCTTCACAGCACTCTCCACATTTGCCCAAGGCAATGGTATTGGTGGCATCACTGATGCTACCAATATGGTAACTTCTTATTTTGACCCTGGCACCCAATTAATTTATGCTATTGGAGCAGTAGTTGGATTGATTGGTGGTATCAAAGTTTATAACAAATTCAGTTCAGGCGATCCCGATACTGGTAAAACAGCTGCAAGCTGGTTTGGTGCTTGTATCTTTTTGATTGTTGCTGCCACCATTTTACGCTCATTCTTCCTGTAAGAGTATATCTTATTAATCGGTTAAAGAGAAAATAGAATGGCAGAATATTCAATCAACAAAGGCATAAACCACCCTGTAGAGTTCAAGGGACTCAAAAGTCAGTACCTCTATATTTTTGCAGGTGGACTATTAGCCATCTTTGTAGTTTTTGCAATTATGTACATAATGGGAATTGACCAGTGGATATGTATTGGATTTGCTATAATATCTGCTTCTTTGCTTATCTACATTACATTCAGGATGAATGAAAAATATGGCACACACGGATTAATGAAGCTATTGGCTCGCCTGAATCATCCCAAGTATATCATTAACCGAAAAGCAGTAACCCACTTATTCACTGATAAGAGAGAAAGGATCAATTATGAGAAATAAAATGAAAGTAGCTACACTGGAAAGCAAGTTTCCACTGCTTGCGGTGGAACATGATTGCATCATTAGCAAGGATGCAGACATTACGGTAGCTTATAAAGTAGAACTCCCCGAAATATTCACCATCTCTTCAGATGAGTATGAAGCTATACATTCAGCCTGGCATAAAGCAGTAAAGGTGCTTCCCAATTATTCAATTGTTCACAAGCAAGATTGGTTTATCAAAGAAAACTATCAACCCGATATACAAAAAGAAGATGTAAGCTTTTTAAGTCGGAGTTTTGAACAACATTTTAATGAACGACCCTTTCTTAATCATACCTGCTATCTTTTCTTAACCAAAACATCCAAAGAAAAAAGTCGTATGCAAAGCAATTTCTCTACTCTTTGCAGAGGTAATATAATTCCCAAAGACATTCAGGACAAAGAAAATATCACTGGCTTTATGGAATCAGCAGAACAGTTTGAACGAATCATAAACGATTCAGGATTTATTACCATGACACGGTTAACTCAAGATGACATTACTGGAACAAAAGAAAAAGCGGGTATTGTAGAAAAATACTTCTCATTATCACAAACCAATACAACTACTCTTGAAGATATTCATCTGAAAGCTGATGAAATGAAAATAGGTGATCAGATAATGTGTCTGCACACCTTGTCAGATGTAGAAGATCTACCTGGAATAGTAGCCACTGATTCACGTTACGAAAGACTCTCCACCGATAGAAGTGACAGCTGCTTATCATTTGCTGCACCAGTGGGTGTATTGCTCTCCTGCAACCATATCTACAATCAATACCTCTTTATAGACAACCACATAGAAAACTTGAAACAGTTTGAAAAGCAAGCTCGGAATATGCATTCCTTATCAAGGTACAGCCGTGCCAATCAGCTAAACAAAAAGTGGATAGAAGAGTATTTAAATGAAGCTCACAGTCAAGGACTCACCTCAATCCGATGCCATTGCAATGTGATGGCATGGTCGGACAACAGAGCAGAACTTAAGCACATAAAAAATGATGTGGGTAGTCAATTAGCATTAATGGAGTGCAAGCCACGCCACAACACAGTAGATACCCCTACCCTGTTTTGGGCAGGAATACCTGGTAATGCAGCAGATTTCCCATCGGAAGAGTCTTTTTATACGTTTATTGAACAAGCATTGTGTCTCTTCATTCAGGAGACTAATTATAAATCCTCGCTTTCTCCATTTGGTATTAAGATGGTTGACAGACTAACAGGAAAACCACTTCATTTAGATATTTCAGATATACCGATGGAAAAGGGAATAATAGTCAATCGCAATAAATTTATATTGGGACCATCAGGTTCAGGCAAATCCTTTTTCACCAATCATATGGTAAGACAATATTATGAACAGGGAAGTCATATACTGTTGGTAGATACAGGAAACAGTTATTACGGATTATGTAAAATGATTAATCGCAAAACAAAAGGAGAAGATGGGGTATATTTTACCTATACAGAAAAAAATCCAATAGCATTTAATCCATTCTATACAGATGATAATCTATTCGACATTGAAAAAAAAGAATCAATCAAAACACTTATTACAACACTCTGGAAAAGAGACAATGAGCCTCCATCACGATCAGAAGAAGTGGCACTCTCTAATGCAGTAAATCTTTACATCAAGAAACTTAAAGAAGGAATAGAACCATCATTCAATACATTTTATGAGTTTGTTGGAGGTGAGTACAAAGAGATACTGGAAGAAAAACAGGTAAGAGAAAAGGATTTTGACTTGGCAAATTTCCTGAACGTCTTAGAGCCATACTACAAAGGGGGTGAGTATGACTACCTTTTAAATTCCAAAAAGCAGATAGACCTGTTATCAAAAAGATTTATAGTTTTTGAATTAGACAATATCAAAGACCATAAAATACTATTTCCGATTGTAACAATCATCATTATGGAAGTCTTCATCAACAAAATGCGCAGACTACCAGGTATAAGAAAATTGATTTTGATTGAGGAAGCTTGGAAAGCCATTGCAAAAGAGGGAATGGCAGAGTATATCAAATATTTATTCAAAACGGTTCGTAAATACTTTGGTGAAGCAATTGTAGTAACGCAAGAGGTAGATGATATTATATCCTCTGACATTGTCAAGGAATCCATCATCAATAACAGTGATTGCAAAATCCTTTTAGATCAAAGAAAGTACATGAATAAGTTTGATAGTATCCAGAAACTATTGGGACTTTCAGAAAAAGAAAAATCACAAATACTTTCTATCAATCTATCTAATCATCCCAAACGTAAATACAAAGAAGTATGGATAGGTCTTGGAG
>DATERO010000085.1:0-6965 GCA_035271465.1 Dysgonamonadaceae bacterium
ACTTACAACAATGTATAAGAATAATAGCGGTTTAATCGCTAAAACGAAAGTTAGAAAATATAAAAAAGGTCTGTGTTTAACTGAAAAGTTAGTGTGTAAAAACCCGCTACTATTCTTATACTAGACCGTTTGCAACGAGGGGCTGATGGTTTAGCGTTTGTAACGCAAAATAAAAGACAACAAAAGAAATCTCTTTTCAAAGATAAAAGATAATAACCATAGATATAAAGCGAACTTTATTGGGTGCAACTTCACAGAATATGAATCGCTCATTTCCTATTATTTAATATGTGAGTTTATAACTATACTTGCTATGGTCATGGGAAATACTTTGATTCTCAACACTACTTCACATTAGCAGATGAATTTCACGACCTTTTACTATGATAACTATATGAGCAGTGGCAGACTAAGTCACAATACCTTGTTTATTTACTACTCAGCTTGAGCAATCTATAAACATTGACATTACAAACTTTAATCTGCCACTACTTATACAAACGAGGTGTTGTTATTTACATTATAATTCATTCAAACACCTCAGTTCTGAAATTTATGAATAACCCTAATGAATTAATCAACAGGTAAAATAAAATTCATCAATTCTCTATCGTGATTATTTACAATTCTGGATTCATCATCAAAATACATTGTGGCACCGTTTTCAACAGAATAAGATTCCCACTTTGGCAATACATTTTCAACATTAGGATTTCCAGTTTTTGCAAAATTTATCCATGCAGAACTCATTTTGTCAGCTAACTCCCATGCTTCTGGTGTATTACCTGTCCAGTCTGATCTCAGATCAACAGTATTGAACGCCAAAGGAATGTCTAAACCATGAAAAGAGCCTTTAGATGCATTATCAACAGAGCTTTTCCACGCTAAAAAATAAACATACAAAGGTGCACTTGTTTCTGAAGCTCTTGCGTCAGCAGTCCTTATAGTATATGGTCTGAAAGAAGTATCTATAGATAGAAGATCTTGAGGTGTATAATCAGGATAAGCTTTTGCGAATAACTCAATGTAAGTATCGGTTTTATCGCCATATTGTTTTTCTAAGCGTTCTTTTGCTTGTTCTAAGGTCATGTCCTTTTCGCCATAAAATACTGGCATTAACTCATTTAGCGTAGTTCCTATCATAAGAGGAATTTCATTAGAAATATCAGCAAATCCAGGACTAAACGGTTGTTGGAGTAAAACTTCTCCATCGGCTGATGGGGCAAAGCCATACATTGTTGGCGATCCAGGTCTTCTGGGTCCACTAAATTTCCTTGTTGCATCATTCCCCGCTTGTACTAAATCCATGTAAGGAACTGTATTAAGCTTCTCTGCGTTTTCTGGTGTAATTTCCAAATTTTCAAGTACCGCTAACCCTAATTCTTGGGATTTTTCTTGGGTCATCGTGTTGAGAAGAGTTCCACTTTGAATAATTGCCTTGTGAAACAAACCTTTTGCCGCTGGCATACACATAAGAGTTCCTACTTTTCCGCCACCTCCAGATTCACCAACAATGGTTACATCAGATGGATCACCACCAAAATTTTCAATGTTCTCCTGAACCCACTCCAGTGCTTTAACGATATCGAGCATACCAACATTAGCTGACTCTGCATACTTTTCGTCAAATGATGATAAATCAAGAAAACCAAGAATGTTTAATCGATGATTTACAGATACCATTACAATATCTCCTTTTTTTGCTAAAGCTTCACCATAAGTCATAGGGTCGTTGCTGCTTCCCACGTGGAAACCACCTCCGTGCAGCCAGAGCATTACTGGTCGTTTTTTGCTATCATTTACCCCTTGTGTCCAAACATTTAAACTAAACAACTCCTTTTCGTCCATAGTTGAATCAGGAATCCAGGCTACAATTTGCTTGGCTACTGGTCCAAAATCGTTACACTCAAGCACTCCGTCCCAAGCATCGGGACTCTGTGGAGGCATAAATCTTTCTGCTTTTGCATAAGGTATCCCTTTAAATGCAAATACACTATCGCTTACAGTACCGGATACTGAACCAGAGGTAGTTTTAACAACTGTATCTTCATTGTTACTAGGCGTTGGATTACAACTTGCAAAGCAAAAACCTATTGCAATTAGAATTAAGAAATAAAAATGTTTTAATAGTCTCATAGCATAAATAATTTTTGTTTTAATCTTGTTTAGGTATAAGTTTGGATCCATTTAACTCATTTCAAGTTGAAAATAGTTTAATTGAACAAATATACAAAAAATCCATGTATCATAACAAAATATGTTGAATATATCCCTTATTTTAAGAAATTGATACGTTTAGATGCAAAAAAGTTACTAAATGAGTTTTCAAAACAGAACGAATGAATGAGATTAAATCGTCTATCTCAGATCCTCACACCACATGAGAGGATATTCGTGGAGCTGCCTTATAAAGTCAGTTATTTTGTGTAATTTTGAATACATTCAAAAAAAAAAAGAAATAAATGACAAACAGCATAGCATTTCACGAGTTCAAAGAATTCGAAAACATCGACTATTCGGGAGAAGCGTTGAGAGACAGAGAGTTTTATAAGTGTAAGTTTATTGGGTGCAACTTCTCTGCAAGTGATTTAAGAGGTAATAGCTTCGAAGAGTGTACTTTTGAGGATTGCAACTTTTCGATGACAGAGATTGAAGGAGTTGGGTTTAGAGATATAACATTTACCAGTTGCAAGATATTGGGGATTGATTTTTCACGATGCAATCGATTTATGTTTACCTTCAAGTTTGATAATTGCATAATGGACTATTGTACTTTTTTTGGAACAAAGTTAGATAAAACTCATTTCAATAAATGTTCTCTTAGAGAGGTTGATTTTACTGAAGCAAACCTCTCATCATCCTTTTTTACGGAATCTGACTTAGCTGGAGCGCTATTTTCTAACACTAATCTTGAGAAAACAAACTTTAGAAGTGCTACCAACTTTGCCATCGATCCTGAGTTCAATAAAATGAAGAAGGCTAAGTTTAATAGCTTTCAATTGGAAGGATTATTGTATAAGTATGGATTGGATATTGAATGAGATAAAGATGATTAAATATACCTAGACCTCAAAGAGGTCAGATGTTTATAGCAAACACAATGAATAAACGCATTCGACCCTCTACGGGGTCGTACCTAATATTAAAAATGCATTACTATAAACATATAATCCCCTCGGGATTGCTAAAACTTTAAACATAGCTGCTGATTAAAACAAACAGACTATGAAGAAAAAATTGCTGGATGAATAAATCTATCACGACCTCGAAGAGGTCAGATGTTTATAGTACTCAATACGAAAATACTAACTCGACCTCATCGAGGTCGCACCCAATAACACATATACATTATCACAAACATGCAATCCATTCGGGAATGAGAAAACTAAATAGAATTCTAAATAATCACATAAAATGAAAAAACTATTCCCATTACTCTTAATCTTCCTATTTCTATCATCGTGCGGATACAAAACAGGACCAAACAGATCTGATCAACAAAGTGTTAACACATGCATCTGCGAAAATAACTTCTGCGATTATTGTGTAATGGTAACATCAATAACTGATGGTGATACTTTTAGAGGATTGACAAAAGACAATGAAGAAGTCAAATATCGCATCTATGGCATTGATGCACCCGAAAGTCATCAAGCATTTGGGAATAGGTCTACACAGTATTTTGCTGATCTGATTTTTGGTAAAACCGTTGGTATTAAAGTGCAAAGCACCGACTTTTTTGGAAGATTGGTTGTTTGGGTTTATACTCCCGATGGAAAAGATGTAAGTGCAGAGATGCTGAAAGCTGGTATGGCGTGGCATTTCAAAAAGTACGATAAATCTGAAGAGTATGCTACGCTTGAGAACAAAGCAAGATCTAATCGTGTAGGACTGTGGGTAGACAAAAATCCGATTGAGCCATGGGAGTTTAGGAGGAAAAAGAAATAGGGAAAGAACCTCGAAGATGTCATATGTTTATAGCACACATCATTAATAAATACATACGACCCATACTGGGTCGCACTCTCATTTGCCATATCAATACTATAAACATTTAATCCCTTCGGGATTAGCATAAATATTACACTTTAGTGCTGTTTACAACAAAGAAAACAAAGAAAGAGAATTAGGCAGATAATTGAATGTAACACGACCTCGAAGAGGTCACATATTTATAGTACACAACACAATAATACACTTTCGACCCCATTCGGGGTCGCACCTATATAGAACATATGCATTACTATTAACATTCAATCCACTCGTGATTGGTAAGAACATTAAACATAGCTTCTGAAAAATAGTAACCTCATGTATTTTTTATTTATATTCATTCACATTATATTTGTAGCTAAATATTTATATAAATGGAAAGATGATTGAATCTTAAACGACCTCGAAGAGGTCATATGTATATAGCACACGATTAAAAAACACACACGACCTCAGTGAGGTCGCACCTAATATCACAAACACATTGCTATAAACATACTATCCATACTTGATTAAAAACAAAAGGAGAAGTCTCACTTTAAATTTAAATTATTATGAGCACAGGCGTTTTCTCTCAAATATACATTCATGTAGTATTTGCAGTTAAAGGCAAGTATAGCTTGGTGAAACCAACATGGCAAGAAGAATTGTATAAGTATATCACAGGAATAGTAACTAATAAAAATCAAAAAATGCTGGCAATTAATGGAACACAAGATCATATACATTTTTTGATTGGAATGCGTCCTTCTTGTTGTCTATCCGATTTGGTGAGAGAGGTGAAAAAATCATCGAACACATTTATAAAAGAAAAGCGTTTTTCAAAGATTAATTTTGAATGGCAAGAGGGATATGGAGCTTTTTCTTATTCACATTCTGCCCTAGATAATGTGATCAAATATATAAATAATCAGAAAGCACATCATTCAAAAAAATCTTTTAAAGAGGAATATATTGACTTTTTAAAGAAGTTTGAAGTTGAATATGATGAAAAGTATTTGTTTGAATGGATAGACGATTGAAGTATTGTATGTCCATGATATATTTAAAATAATAACGAAAGGTCCAATTGCACACTACCTCGAAGATGTCATATGTTTATAGCACACATCATTAATAAATACATACGACCCATACTGGGTCGCACTCTCATTTGCCATGTCAATACTATAAACATTTAATCCCTTCGGGATTGGCATAAATATTAAACACATCAACTGAAGAAACATTACACATACTCTGCACGTTTATAATTAAATAAGTCTAACATTCACTCATATAAATCATGACACGACAAAGATTTCCCAAGTTTAGCTTCAATACTATTCTGTTTATACTCTTAGGCATTGTATTGATATTTGCATTAGTAAAAGGATTCATATGGGCATGGAGCACAATGGCAGGATGGAGCACAATTTAGATAATCAAAGACTTAAGCGAAAAAAAATCACGCAATCGAAATTACGTGATTCTTAAAATAATGTTGGGTGGAAGACGGGATTCGAACCCGCGGCCTCTTGAACCACAATCAAGCGCTCTAACCAACTGAGCTACAACCACCATTTATTTGTGTTGTTCAACGGGTGCAAAGATACAATATTTTTCATATAACCAAAAAAAATAAAACTAAACTTCCATCAGATTCTATTATTTTTGAGAATAAAGATTTAAAACACTATATTTGATGTAGAAAAACAAACAAAATGAACCAGAAAGTAAAGTTATCAATTTTAGGAATCTCTTTCAGTCAAGTGCAAGCAGGTGCTTATGCTCTTATATTCTCTGAAGAAAATGGACCACGAAGGCTGCCAATTGTAATTGGTACACCAGAGGCACAGTCGATTGCAATTGTAATGGAGAAAATAAATCCTCCTCGTCCATTGTCTCATGATTTAATGGTGTCTGTTTTCTCAGCTTTAAACGTAGAATTACTTGAAGTTTTCATCTATAAATTTGATGAAGGTGCTTTTTTTGCCGAATTAACCTTGCAACAAGGGGAAGATCAATATAAAATTGATTCGCGTACTTCAGATGGAGTCGCTTTGGCTATAAGAACAAACGCACCTATCTTCACCACAGAAGAGATAATGAAAAACATGGCAGTTGTTTTTGATGAAGAGGGTGAAGAAAAAACAGAAATGAAAGATTTTCTCTCGAATGATGACAAAGACTTATCACAACTCAGCATACAAACTCTTAATACTATGTTGGAAGAAGCATTGAGTAAAGAAGACTTTGAAGCAGCAATTCATCTTCGTGATGAATTGAACAAACGAAAAGATTGATTCAAAAATAATATGGATACAATCTTTTATTGCCCCGATATACGTACCAATCCTCAAATGCCTGAAATCGAATCACAACATTGTGTTAGGGTACTTAGAATGAAAGAACATGATACTTTATTCATTACAGATGGGAAAGGTTTTTTTTATCGCGCTCAATTACTACAAGCAAGTCCCAAGGGCTGTATTATTACTATTTTAGACGAAATTCCACAACAAAAAAGTTGGAACTTCGATTTACACATTGCTTTCGCTCCTACCAAAAACGTGGACAGAATGGAGTGGTTCGTAGAAAAGGCTACAGAAGTAGGAATAGATACTTTCACACCTTTGAAATGCAGATACTCTGAAAGGAAAAACATAAATTCAACACGATTGGAAAAGAAAATAGTTTCTGCCATGAAACAATCTCAAAAGAGCAGATTACCACAGCTTAATGAAATGGTGAATTTTGATGACTTTATTAAGCAACCTTTCGACGGACAAAAATTTATTGCACATTGTTATGACTCAATCAAAACACCTTTAACACATACTTCCAAAAAAAACACAAACACATTGATACTCATCGGACCCGAAGGTGACTTTAGTGAAGAAGAGGTTGCTAAAGCAGCAAGACATGATTTCGCACCCATCTCCCTTGGCGAAAGTCGATTAAGAACTGAAACAGCTGCATTAATTGCCTGT
>DATERO010000086.1:0-11155 GCA_035271465.1 Dysgonamonadaceae bacterium
CGATGGGACTTAAACTCTAAATGCAACCCCTCTCTTTGTAATCGTTCAATCGTGCAACCCCACCCCCTAATCGTTCAAATAGTAGGTTTGCAATAGTATATATCCCCCCAATTTTTTGCCCTGAAAACCATTAACTATCACCGAAAATCATAGAAATCAGTATTAAATGGCCTATTTTTAGCGTTTTAAGCACAACAAAAGCCTTGATAATTGTATCAAAGCTTCACTAGGCAGATGGCAGGGGTTGTCCTATTTGATACAATTTCGGAAGTAATCGTTCAATCGTGCAACCCCCTCGCTTGTAATCGTTCAAATGTGCAACCCCTCTCTTTGTAATCGTTCAATCGTGCAACCCCACCCCCTAATCGTTCAAATAGTAGGTTTGCAATAGTATATATCCCCCCAATTTTTTGCCCTGAAAACCATCAACTCTCACCGAAAATCATAGAAATCAGTATTAAATAGCCTATTTTTAGCGTTTTAAGCACAACAAAAGCCTTGATAATTGTATCAAAGCTTCACTAGGCAGATGTGTGATGCTCCCTATTTTAATACAAATTAGCACCCCATCATTATTTTTAGCACCCCTAAATAATGGCTTACTTGAGTTTTCTTAATAAAATTTTATCGATTGTAGGATTTTTGTTTCAATAAAGTGTATGACATCTATCTAATGGGTGGATATTCAAAACACCATTATTAATGTATATAATGAGTCCTAATCGGAAGTGTTAGATGTTTTAATTAACGCTTTTTAAAGTAATAACCTTCACGTCCCCACATAACTTTAATTGCTCTTTTAAGTTTGTTATCAAATCTAACTTTCTTTAATAACGGTCTCCCTCGAACACAAACTCCAATCTTATAGAATTCATTTCCCGTTACTGTAAATATTATAATTGCAGCATACTCAGGACCGTCATTTTCTATAATTGATTTTAAGTAAGTAAATAAGCAATCTCCAGCATAAATTTTAATTTTATTATCACTGTATAATCTAGCACATTCCTCATTAATTTTAAAGAAAGTATCAAATTGTTCTTCAAAGTCTCTATCTTTAATTGTGTTGTACTGTTTTACAAATTTATCCAATGATTTGATTGTTTCTCTCTGTTCATCAGTTGTTGTAATTGTAGAAATGTCGAAAACTTTCTTTAAAGATCCTTGTATAACTTCTGAGGAAGTAAAAATATTCTTTCCACATTTTCCTAAATAGTGATTTTTATTAGCGTAGTACTTCTCTAAACTCAACACCTTAAATGCGAACTGTGATCCTATAAAATGCAAAATTTTTGATTCAACAAACACCTTTTTATCCTCTATCAAATCAGATAAAAAATCTATTGCCTCATAATTGTCAAGATGCCAATGTGTAAATTGCTTTACCCTACTGTCAAAATAAATCACGGCTTCTTTATATTGATTTTCAAAGACTATCGTAAGTTTCAAATGATGATGTAATATTACAATAACAATGTCATTCTCTGAATCTATATTGGAATTCAAGAATTTACTGGATTCTATTCTATTGTAAAGATGAGCTAAATCCTCTTTAAGTTTTTGGTAGTATTTTTCATCTTCTTTTTTCATTTCATCATCTCTTTTCTTGCCACTTATATTATAGATATTATAACATTTTTTCTAGATTTAGCATGTTGCTATTATTAGTGATTAGTAAAAACCTACAATATTATATTGTACTAGTTTATCAATAGTGATGAAGTAAATTTGTTAAAACTATCTCTTGTCGATATAACATTCATACCAATCGTTTAAATAGTTATGTAATCGTGTGAATAGTTATGTAATCGTTTAAATGATTGTTCATGGATTTCAATAAACAATGAAAAAATCATATTTTAACTGCTTTAGGACTCTTGGAGTTTTACATATAGGGAGAAAATCCCCTTTTTGCATGAAAAAAGGCCTGATACGAATTGTATCAAACCTATGCATTCAATATGGTACAACCGATGGGACTTAAACTCTAAATGCAACCCCTCTCCTTGTAATCGTTCAATCGTGCAACCCCACCCCCTAATCGTTCAACTAGTAGGTTTTCAATACTGTGTATTTCCCCCTATTTTTTGCCCTGAAAACCATTAACTATCACCGAAAATCATAGAAATCAGTATTAAATGGCCTGTTTTTAGCGTTTTAAGCACAAAAAAAGCCTTGATAATTGTATCAAAGCTTCACTAGGCAGATGTGTGCAATTTGGGAATAATATGCAAAGTAGTAAATACTACTTAATACATTAAAGGGTTGTTTAGCATTACTCAGAGAATGTGTAATGTTTTGAGCTTTTGCTTACTTTTCCTTTATAAATGGTTTCAAGAAGCTCCTCAACAATAACATCATTAGCTAGACCTTCAGCCACTACTTTCTTATTATTCAATACAACAACATTACAATTAAGATCCAATACCTGATTAGGATTATGGGTGGTAAATATGATGGTCTTTCCTTCACTTTGAAGTTCTTTGAATATCATTAATAGTTTGTTTTGGTTTCCAAAGTCCAATGCAGAAAGAGGTTCATCAAAGATGAAAATATCACTTTCTTGAACTAAAGCTCTGCAGATAAAAGCGAGTTGTCTTTCTCCACCACTTATTTTGGTTATAGATTTATTAAGTAAATGCTCAATGCCCATTTTAACAGCATATGATTCTGCTTTTTTATAATCTTTTTCAGATGGAGATTGCCCTAAATTTAAATAAGGGTTTCTACCAAATAGGATAAATTCCCTAACTGAGTAATCAATATTTATGGTTGTGCTTTGTGAAATATAAGCAACCTCACGAGCAAATTCTTTGTTTGTGTATTCGCCTATTTGCTTTTCTTTAATATAAATAAGGCCACTAGGCTTATTGAGTCCTACCAAGCAATCTAGAAGTGTGCTCTTGCCTCCACCATTAGCTCCAAGTATTGCATTTATTGTGTTTTCTTTAATATCTAATGAAAGATTCTCAAGAACATTTTTATCTTTTTCATATGCAAAAGTAAGGTTTTTTACTGAAATTACATTCATTATTCAATCTCCTTTCTTCTCTTAAAAATAGAGAATAAAAATAATGGAGTTCCAATAATACCAGTTATTACACTGAGAGGAATTTCATTTGGAGCAATGCTTCTCGCAAGCATATCACAAAGAACCATAAACACCGCTCCAAAAAGCATAGAAACAGGAACGACTTTTTTGTTATCACTTCCTATTAATAAACGAACCAGGTTTGGAATAACTAAGCCTATCCAACCAATAGTTCCACTAATTGATACAGAAACTGCAGTAAGAATCGTTGCTACTATTATTAATATAATAGTTGTGACATTATAATTGACTCCTAAAGCTTTTGATTCCTTTTTGCCAAGTGAAACAATATTCATTCTCCAGGAAAGAATAACTGCAATAATACATCCTACTAAAGTTACAGGAAAAGCAATCCAGAAGTCATTAATAGTTACTTTGGACAAATCTCCTAATAACCAGAATGTCATCTCAGCTAACTTCATTTCATTATCTGCTAGATACTTCATAAGGCCAACCAAAGAAGACATGAGTCCTCCAACAGCAAGGCCACAAAGAATGATGATTAAATTGGATTTGTTCTTAAATGCTTTAGAAATTAACAAAGTTAATAAAACTGTAATAAACCCAAACACAAATGCAAATAGACTCACTAAACCAGTAGAGAATCCAATTAGAATTCCCAAACACGCCCCAACGCTTGCTCCACTACTTACTCCAAGAATATCTGGAGAGACTAATTTGTTATTAAAAATGCTTTGATAAATGGTTCCGCTTATAGCTAGAGAACAACCAACACAAATAGCAACTAATGTCCTAGGAAGCCTCAAATTATTTAAAACCTTAAATGAAACATCTTCGATAGGTTGCCCAAATAGATATTTAAAAGTATCTCCAATTGAAACGCTATATCTTCCAATGCACATTGATAAAACAAATGAGATTAAAAGAGCAGCGGCTAAGGAAACTAAAATAATTATGAATTTGCGTTTTTCTTTCTTATAAGCATTATTCATGAATCATGTTTTCTCCAGTTTTAGATAATCCTTTTGACATATTTTCAACATCACTATCGCTTAGATCGTAATTGAAATACTTTTTAATTGTTGCCTTCATTTCCGAGCTTAAATCAAAGGTATAAGAAGGATTAAATAGATTAGCTGTATATTTGAGCATTAATGATGTCTCAGCCCCAACGTTTTCGATTCCTTGCATGCAAACAGGAATATGGTAAACACGATTATTCTTATTGCAATCAAGTGCAGACCAAACTTCGGACTTAGTTAATGAATCAAATAAGTTTGTTTGATAAGAGCCACCAATCATCATTGCATATGGATTTAAATTAATCATTTCTTCATCAGAGACTTTATGAACATTTAAAACTTCATACTTCTCAGTAGCTAATCTGACATTAGCGACATCATAGATTCTTGAAATCATAGAGTTTCCACCATCAGAATAATAAAGCCCTTTAGATTTTTCTCCGTTTACATAGTAAACAGCTTTTTCACTATTGGTTGTTCCAATCTTTTCTTTAATATCATTAATCGTTGCTTTTACTTCGCTTTTCCAGGCTTCAGCTTTATCTTTTGCTTCTGGGAAAATAGCACTTAAAATATCAGCTATTTCATAAACTTCATCATCAAAGGCACCAGTTGGAGAATATTGATGAACCGCCACTACTGGAAGACCTGCATTTTTAAATGATTGCGCATTTTCTGTGTCTTGGATAATGACTAAATCGATACCGTCATTAAGAAGCTCTTCAGCAGTCACACTATAAGAATAGGCTTTGAAATTAGCAGCTTGAGGATAAAGTTCGTTTACCCAAGTGTTATAAGTAAAGGATCTATATGTACCTGTGATTTTTTCTCCTAAGCCGAAAGCTATCATCAAATCAGAAGCGCTTTGAGAAATTGCTGCAACATGCTTTACATCCTTAGGAACTATAACTTCCGCTCCTTCCATATCAATAACTTTAATTGTTTCCTCTTTTGGTTGGCTTCCGCATCCAGAGAGCATCGCAGGTATGATACTTAATACTAATAATTTTGAAATTCTTTTCATGTTTTTATTCTCCAATCTTCATTTCAATAACACTTATAAACTTTGAGCATTCTTTGATTACTTTATGCTCACAATCATGTAAATCTATACCATTTACTAGGTTTTTATAATCTTCTCTCATTTCGACAAGAACTAATGCAATATCAGTTCTTTCGGTTTTGAAGTCACCAATTGTGAAGCCTGTGTCACAATGAATTTTTGCTATTTTTAAATTACTGCAATCAAACTTTCTAGGCCATTTATCCAAGAATTTTGAAGCACCAACATTCCATCTTATTTCTTCGTGATTAATTAGTTCACTAAACATCTCAAATGCTTTGGCATCAACTTTAATAAACCTTTCAAAAGCGTTGTCCATATTAGCAAGTCTGCTCTCAAGTTTATCTTCAGTTAATAGTCTGTTATCTAGAATTTTAAATGAGACTTCTACTAATCTCAAAACATAATAATTAAAGAAATTTTGTCCAAAGTAACTAATGTCGTTTAGGATTAATCTAAACGAGGCAATATTCTTTTTTGCAACAGCAGCAAGCTCTTTTAATGTTTCTACTGCAAATTCCAATGTGAAGACAAACTCAGTTTCATCATATTCAATTTTGTCTCCAATGAATGAACCATGAAACCAGCAGTTTCTCAATTTAACTATCTTGGAAATTAAGCCTTCACTAAATAATCCATTCTTTTCAAGCATTGACGATAAAGCTGGTGTTTTATTACTGCACCCTTTGTAATTGACAAGAGTTTTCTCTAAATCAAAGAAGACTAAAGTTAAACACTTTTTCAAAACATCATTTATATAAGCTTCATCGACACTAGAAATAGGCTCTGCGTTTTGAGTTAATGGTTTACCATTACCACAGATTTCATTTAGTTTCTTTTGCTGCTCAACCTGAAATCTAGACATTTCATCTGACTTTCCAATTTCAATAAAGAATTCTCCTCTAAAGAAGGAAGTACAGAATGGCCAAATCATGTATTTCTGAGCCATCATAGATATGACAAGAATAGCACCGTAAATAGTTAATTTCTTTTCATCTTCTACAACAAATGAAGGGCCAATGTTATTTATCAAAAATTGTTTTAAATCATCATCAAGATAAATTGGTTTAGCTAAATATAAATGAGCATTTACTCCTCTGATATTTACAAAGAGAATAACAAATCTATTAAATTGTTCTATCGTAAGAGAAGCAAATCTTGGAAAGACGTATAATACTCTTCGGAATGCTTCGTCATCAATTTCTTCATTAAGGTTGATATCAAAGGCTACTTTGAAGTATCTTTCAATATCAGCACACAGCCCTATCATTGCGCTCTTAAGCTCAACAAGATTACTGTCAGCATAAGAATAAGCTTTATCTAATGTTTGATTTAATGAAATCTTTCTCATTTTTAGTTTCCTTTCTTGAGAGAAGGCAACATGGCAATTAATTTATTAATTGTTTCGTCTTCGGACTCAGTATTATCTGTATAAATTAAATTAGTATAATAACATCTCCATCCAATGTATAAATTACCCACATTATCAAGATGGCATTCGTTTTGTGGAACAGCTAAGGCTGCTAATGCTTCCTTGTTATACTCAATGCCGTATTTAAGAATTGTTTCAGCTTGAGTTTTATATTTCTTAATGTCGTTTAAGCAATAATCGAGACAAACATTTAATAAAGGATTTATACACACAATGTCTGGTTTTTTACCATCTTTTGGTTCGACACCCTTATTAATAAATTCAAATGGGTATTTTCTTTTGCCAAATAAAGATTTGAAAATTGCCTCATTATTAAGAACTGCTTCAATGAATACCTCATCGGTATATAAACAATCCATATCTCTATAAGAGAATCGCATTAAGTACTCAAATGGATCATAAACTTTGTTAAATAACTCTCCATCGTTTGAATCAATTACAAACTTTGCAATTTGAATAGGCAATGAGGAGAAAACCATTGAACAATTATCAGTTTGATACATTCTATCGTTCATAGGACATAACCTGAAGTTGTGTTTTTCAACCAAATGTCTCAACCCATTATATGATTTGTATTCAATCAAATAGTCGAGTAGGAAGCGATTGTATTCGTCTGAATTATTAAAAACATCACTTCCATCGCACGTGTACGACCTATCTAATTCATCATAGAGTTCAGGCTCATCCTTATAAGCGTAGTATCTAAATCCCTTTAAATACTCAATATCGTCTTTATTGATGGTTTCAAAATAAGGTTGATCATCAAGAAGCTTAGCTAATGAAACCCCGAATATTTTCTCTAAAGGAATAATATAATCATACTTTAGAGGCCTTTCTCCTTTTAACATCTTAGAGAAATTAGATTTTTCTTTGTTAGCAAACTCAATTGCTTTATCTTGCTTTAGACCTTGAACTTTAGCAATAGCAATTAATAAATCGGTATAATATGCCATTCCTTTTTGATCCATGTATCTATCAATGTTTTTTTGAAGTGTTGTTTCCATATCGTTTCCTCCATTCGCAAAAATATTATATCATGACAATTTCAAAAAAGTAGTCATTCGCGACAACTTTCGTAGTCATAGATTTTTAAACTCCAAAAACTACGTCTGTCAAAAATGACTACTTTTCAAATTAAGCTTTGCTTATTTTTTAGCGTATCTAGGTTTAGCCGGACAAAAGTAGATTTCACTAGACCCATCTACAAATTTGAATGTTATATTTCTTTCAGGAGTAATCTCTGCTCTATCAATAAGGAATCTAAATATAAATCTATCATATTCTTTTAGAGGCTCTTCCATTTTGGCAAGGAATAGCTTTGCTATGCGATACCTCTTCCATTCAGATTCTTCATCATACTTAATGAAGTTCTTCTCTGATATTTGGTCATTAAGCTTTTCAATCTGGCTGTTATATTTATCGATTGTTGATTGATATTGAGCAGGAGCCATTGCTTGAGCTTTTGCAAGATTAACAAATTCATTATGAGCAACAATTAGATTTGCTTTTTCTTGTGTTAGCTTAGCTATTTCTTTATCAAGTTTGCTTTGAGAATTATGTATTTTATCAAGCTCTTCATATCTTTCAAGAATCGCATCTTTCTTTTCAAACCAGCGTTTAAAGCATTCAAGAAAAGCTTCAATTACATATTCTTCTCTAACACTAACAGCTGGACATTTGAAACTAAGTTTCTCTCTGTTGTATTTTTCTTTCTTGCCATTGCACACATATCTTACTGTGCGATATTTTTCTTCAGTTGAGTGGAACACCTGAGGTCCAAATACATTTCCACATTCGCTGCAAAATAAGAGATTTGCAAAGAGATTTTGTCCGCTCTTAGAGAGATTGCTTTTTCTTCTTTCAAGTTCAATTTGGACTAGCTCCCATGTATCTTTATCAATAATAGCTGGGTGATTATTTTCAACATAATATTGAGGAACTTCTCCGTTGTTCTTTTTTAGCTTATGAGTTAGAAAGCTTTCAGTGTAGGTCTTTTGAAGAAGAGCATCACCTTTGTACTTTTCATTCTTAAGAATGTTAGTAATTCTAACCGTTTCCCATTTGCCTTTCTTTGTACAAGTTGGCACATTAGCATCATTTAGTCTTTGTGCTATTTCAAATTGTGTTAATCCATCATAAAGAAACCAATTATAAATGTTCTTAATTAGTTCAGCTTCTTCCGGTACTATTTCAGGTTTGCCATCTGCTCCTTTTCTATATCCAATAAATTGAGAATAGCTCCACCACACTTTACCATCAGCAAAGCTTTTTCTTTTACCCCAGGTGACGTTCTCAGAAATGGATCTAGATTCTTCTTGAGCTATTGAAGACATAATTGTAATAAGAAGCTCTCCTTTAGAGTCAAACGTATAGATATTTTCTTTTTCAAAATAGACCTCAACGTTATGCTCCTTGAGCTTTCTAATAGTTGTTAAGCTATCAACTGTGTTTCTTGCAAAACGAGAGATTGACTTTGTCAATATTAGGTCAATCTTTCCATCAAGAGCATCTTTTATCATCCTTTGGAAGCCTTCTCTTCTTTTAGTGTTTGTTCCAGAGATACCTTCATCAGTATAAATTTCAACTAGCTCCCATTCAGGATTAATGTTGATTAAGTTTGTGTAGTAATCTACTTGAGCAGTGAAAGAAGAGAATTGTTCATCTTGATCTGTACTGACTCTAGCATATCCTGCTACTCTTCTTTTCTTATTAGAGTTAAGTTCTAATTTGGTATGCTGGTCTAATGTTGCTTGAATAACTTTGACTGTTGCCATGGTGTTGTATTATCGCCTTTCTACGAGCTTTTTCTTTCATTTCCGCTGTCCAGCTTAGGGAGCGTGATTTATCTTGCCACGTGAGCGTTTTAACGCGGTTATCTAAGAAGTAGAAACCAAGCTCGTTATTGTTTCTAACTTCAATGTGATCAATCTTTTTAGAGAACACTTCTTCATCGAAATAATTCATTCTAAGGGCTTCCGCTATCTTTGATAGAAGTATCTCTTCTGGTATTTGCGTTGAAGCGCAATACTCTTTTCCTTTCATTGAATAGGTTCCACAAATCCAATATGCCTTATCTCTTGAAACCTTTCTCCTATAATGGGTACCACAATTAGCACAAACCAATTTGCCAGTTAGAGAACTTTTGTTATGAGGAGATACTCTATTTGTGAAGTCTCTTTTAGCTTCCATTAGTTGTTGAACGTGAAGGAAAGTACCAAGAGGAATAATCGCCTCATGTGTATCAAGAGCGTGATATTTAGGAAGTTCGCCCTTATTAATCATCTTTTTCTTATCGATGTGGTTATTCTTGTAGAAGCGTTGTAATAGCAAGTTGCCAGTGTAGAGATAATTAGTAAGGATTAACTTAATGCTTGAAGTATTGAATGGATGCCCTCTTTTGCTAACAAAGCCTTCTTTATTAAGCTCTTTAGCAATTGCTGGAGTGCCATTTCCTTTAAGGAACATATCGTAAATTCTTTTAACTATCACCGCCTCTTCTGGAATGATATGGAATACACCTTTATCTAATTTGTAACCAAGGACTGAGGTGTTCCAGGCCTTACCTTCTTCAAAGTTCTTTCTTATTCTCCATTTAAGGTTTTCAGAAGCACTTCTTGATTCTTCTTGAGCATAACTAGCTAAGATAGTAATCATCAGTTCTCCTTCAGCACTTAAGGTATGGATGTTTTGCTCTTCAAAGTAGACATCAACACCATAGGTTTTAAGCTCTCTAATGGTTTCAAGAAGAGTTACTGTATTTCTTGCAAATCTTGAGATTGATTTAGTAATGATTAGGTTGATGCTTCCAGCTTTAGCTTTAGCTATCATTTCATCAAATCCTGGCCTATGTGCCTTAGTGCCTGAGATACCTTCATCCGAGAATATGCCAGCAAACTTATAATTGTCGTGAGCTTGAATATAGGTTTGATAATAGGAGACTTGAGAGGCCAATGAATGAAGCATCGCATCTTTACAAGTTGAGACTCTAACATAAGCTGCAACCTTCAAAAACTTTTTAGAATTGACCTCTTCGACCTTACCCTTATCGACTCTAGAAATGTATCTTTCCATAGGCTTTCCTCGTGATACATACACTCATAGTTTGCATATTATATCCACTACTTTTCTGTATATTTTCCATATCGATTTCCATACCTTGCTTTGCAATAGCAATCGTGACAGCAGTACTTTCTGGTGTCATCGCCATAGACTGTGAAGACCTTTCCGCAATAAGCACACGTTTTTGTGTAATAGGATTCTTTTCTTTTATGAACTTGATCCATGTGAGAGTTCCACCACGCTTGTCTACATTCAGCTGAGCAGAATCTAACTTTCTTTGTAGAGCTGAATGCTTTACCGCATTGAGGACATATCTTTTTGTTCTTTTCTCTTGAGTAAGTTCCGGATACGCTTCCAATTGGAAGATTAAGCATCTTTGCAATATTGAATAAGCTCACTCCTTCAGCATGGAGTTCCATTATTTTTTGTTTAGTTTGTTTTGAAATTTTAGCCATTGTTAGTACCTCCTTTTTATGTACTTTTCTGAAAATTTGATGTGAACCCCATAACTTGTACTTATTTGATAA
>DATERO010000087.1:0-4703 GCA_035271465.1 Dysgonamonadaceae bacterium
AAAACTGGGAGAGTTGTTGATTCCAAATATACTTGAAATAATAAATCATGATTTCGACAACACTGTTTTTTCATTTATTCCGAACACAGCCGAAGTTGCATATTTAGGAATGTTGGAGGGTTTAGAAAATCACTTCAATCATGAAAGAGCACTACTTATCTCTGAGAAAAGAGAATCTTTGTCAAAAGAGGAAATTGAAACAATATTATCAAAGAGAGTAAGGTCAGAAAAAGTTGCCATAAAAGATATAAAACTGCGTACATTTATTGCTCAGGGTAATACTAGAGACGACTTAGCAGCCCACGTATATGACGTAACTTATGGTTCTTTGAAAAGAGGTGTGGACACGCTGGTCATTATTGACGATAGTATTGTGCGCGGAACAACCCTTAAACAAAGTATTATTAAAATATTGGACAGGTTAGACCCCGTTAAGATTGTTGTTGTATCGTCTTCTCCTCAAATTAGATTTCCTGATTGCTACGGCATAGATATGTCTAAGATGAGTGAGTTTATAGCATTTAGGGCAGCTTTGGAACTACTAAAAACAGAAGATAAACAGCACATAATTGATGAGGTTTATCGAAAAGCTGTTGAGCAAAAGAATAAAAAGAGTGACGAGATAGTGAATTATGTGAAAGAGATTTATAGTCAGTTTACTGAGCAACAAGTTGCTGATCAAATTGCCGAAATGCTTACGCCTGAAGGTACTAGAGCCGAGGTTCAGATCGTTTTCCAAACTATTGACAATCTACATAAAGCATGTCCTAATCATAAAGGAGATTGGTACTTCTCTGGAAATTATCCAACACCTGGAGGAAACAAAGTTGTAAACGATGCGTTTATCAATTATATAGAAGGATCAGAAAACAAAACATATCAATTCCAACTAACATTCAAGAATGCCAATGATTGAAAGAATAATTATATTAGAGGATGTAGATCCTGTTCTTTTTTTTGGGGTAAATAATAGCAATATATATTTGCTTAAAACATTGTTTCCCAAGATTAGGATTGTTGCACGCGGTAATGTGATTAAAGCTGTTGGCGAAGAGGAAGAGCTTACAAATTTTGAAAATAAAATAAGAGAATTAGAGAGCTTCAGCATCAAGACGAATGTGTTGAAAGAGGAAGATATCTTAGACATAGTGAAAGGGAAAACTCCTGAGAGTGTTAACTTGCAAAACCTTATCATATACGGCCTAAATGGTAAACCCATTTTAGCACGCACAGAGAATCAGCAAAAGCTGATAAAGGAATTTGATACAAACGACATGGTTTTTGCTATAGGTCCTGCCGGTTCTGGTAAAACCTATACAGCAATTGCACTTGCAGTGAGGGCACTGAAGAATAGGGAGGTAAGGAAAATTATATTGAGCAGGCCTGCTGTTGAAGCTGGCGAAAAGCTGGGGTTTCTTCCTGGAGATATGAAAGAGAAGATTGACCCCTATTTGCAACCGCTTTACGATGCGCTGGAAGATATGTTGCCCCCGTTTAAACTAAAGGAGTATCTTGAAACCAAGGTTATTCAGATTGCACCATTGGCTTTTATGCGTGGACGCACATTGAGCGATGCCATTATCATATTGGACGAAGCGCAAAACACTTCGAAAGCTCAAATAAAAATGTTTCTGACTCGAATGGGAATGAACGCAAAGATGATTGTTACGGGCGACCTTACACAAATTGATTTGCCTTCTCATCAGAAATCGGGATTGCTTCACTCATTGCAAGTGCTGCGCAAGGTGAAAGGTGTGGGCAAAGTAGAGTTTAACAAGAAGGACATTGTGCGTCACAAACTGGTTCAACGCATTGTTGAGGCATACGAGAAAAGTGAAGCACAGAAACCCGAATAACAATTCAATTGTAAATTATAAAATATCAATTCAAAAACAATTATACAATGAGCAATACTTTAACATCAACCAACTACCAATTCCCAGGACAAACAAAAGTATATAAGGGGAAAGTACGCGATGTATATACCATCGACAATGATACATTGATAATGATTGCTACGGACCGAATCTCGGCCTTTGATGTGGTGCTTCCTCAAGGCATTCCTTACAAAGGGCAAGTATTGAATCAAATTGCAGCAAAGTTTTTGGATGCTACTGCCGATATTGTTCCAAATTGGAAACAGGCTATGCCACATCCTTTGGTTACTGCAGGAGTTCGTTGCGAACCATACAGGGTTGAGATGATTGTGAGGGGATACCTCACCGGAAGTGCGTGGAGAGAATACCAAAAGGGTGCGCGCTCTATTTGTGGAGTTGATATCTCCGAAGGAATGAAAGAAAATGAGAAGTTTCCTACCCCCATTCTCACACCAACTACCAAGGCAGACGAAGGTCACGATGAAAACATCACCCGTGATGAGATTATTGCACAAGGATTGGTAAACAGAGAGGAATACGAACAATTAGAAGCTTATTCTCTTGCACTGTTTGAAAGAGGAACTGAAATTGCGGATGAGAAAGGTTTGATCCTGGTGGATACTAAATACGAATTTGGCAAACACGGTGACACAATTTATCTCATAGATGAGATTCATACACCCGACTCGTCGCGCTACTTCTACAAAGAAGGCTACCAAGAACGCTTTGACAAAGGAGAAGAGCAAAGACAATTGTCGAAAGAGTTTGTTAGAAAATGGTTGATGGACAAAGGTTTTCAGGGAAAGGAAGGTCAACAAGTGCCTGAAATGACAGAAGACTATTGCAAGGAAGTGTCCGAGAGATACATTGAGCTGTATGAAATAATTACAGGTGATGAGTTCGTAAAAACCGATACCCGCAATCTTGCTGAAAGTATCGAAGAGAAACTACTTCAATATTTAGGAAAGTGAATTATAAGTCTGAAAAAGTAATACCTTACAAAAGTGACGACTCAAAGAGTGTGCAAGTGGAACAGATGTTCGACGGCATTGCTTTGCGATATGATGCGTTGAATAACTGGCTTTCGCTGGGCATGGATATGTGGTGGAGAAAGACAGCTCTTCGCAAACTGAAGGAGTATCAAATAGACAATTTGCTTGATATTGCTACGGGGACGGGCGATTTTGCAATTTTGGCCAATGATATTCTGAAACCGAAACAAATTACTGCCATAGATATATCCGATGGCATGATGGATGTGGGCCGTGTGAAGGTGAGAGAGGCAAATTTGGTCAACAAGATTTACTTTCAGTATCAAGATTGCGCCTCTATGTCTTTCGAAAACGAAACTTTTGATGCAGCCATTGCAGCTTTTGGTGTTCGCAATTTTGAGGATATTGATAAAAGCTTCGCGGAAATAGAAAGGGTGTTGAATCCAGGCGGCGTTTTTATGTTTCTCGAATTGACCACTCCCCGATATCAACCCATCAAGTTCTTTTATAACGTCTATTCCCATAGTTTTATTCCATTTATAACACGCATGCTTTCGGAAGACAAAAAGGCTTACGATTATTTGCCCGAATCCATCAAAGCATTTCCGCAAGGCGAGGAGATGGTTGGTATTTTAAAGAAATCTGGATTTACGAATGTGAAAAGATGGCCCCTCACAATGGGCGTTTGCACCATTTATTTAGCAGAAAAAGCAAAAGTGTGACATGAAGACTTACGGACTAATAGGATATCCTTTGCAACATTCATTTTCGTCCAAGTTTTTCAACGAAAAGTTTGAAAACGAAAAGATAGATGCAGAGTATGTTAACTTTGAGATTGAAAACATTCATGAATTACGAAGGGTTGTTGTATTCAATCCCCACCTCAAGGGGCTTAACGTAACCATACCTTATAAAGAAGAGGTCATTCCTTTCTTAGATGAAATCTCGCCCACTGCAAAGGATATTGGCGCAGTAAATGTAATTAAGATTGAGCGCAATTTTGGCAACACGTATGGCTATAAATTGATTGGTCACAACACTGATTATATAGGATTCAGAGATTCCATTGCGCCACTTATCAATCCCGAGCATCATCAAAGTGCACTGGTGTTGGGCACAGGTGGTGCATCAAAGGCTGTTTGCAAAGCATTAGAATCATTAGGTATTCAGTGGAAATATGTATCGCGAAGCGAGAGAGAAAATAGCTATACTTACGAAATGCTCACTCCCGATATAATGTCTGCCAACAAGATAATCGTTAACACCACACCTTTGGGAACATTTCCCAACGTGGACGAGCATCCCGACCTGTCTTACGCTTCACTTACTCCCAATCATTTGTTGTTCGACCTGGTGTACAATCCTGCAGAAACTGCTTTTCTGAAAAAGGGAAAGCAAATGGGTGCTACAATAAAGAATGGTGCTGAAATGTTGCAATTGCAAGCATTGGCTGCGTGGGATATTTGGACTGATGAAGAGTAGAAACTCATCGAAGTATTGACATAATATTACAATAAAACATATTTGCGCGGGTGCTTTTACCCTTATTTGCTCCGAAAAGTATAATCTTACATCACTTTTATCACTTCCCAGCGAAAAAAAGCACAACATGCGACTAACTTTAGTGCTTTTCTGCAATAAAATGCACAAAATGGATCACGTTTATTGCTTTTTCTCCATAAAAAGCATAAACCGAGCCACACTCATACCTTATTCTACATAAACAGTATAAAAAGCGGTTAGTTTTACTGCTTCCGATTGGTAAAAAGTATATGAAGATTCTAGTTCCCCCCTTTTTTAGCGTGATTGACACTTCATAGCAAATTACTATCAC
>DATERO010000088.1:0-2537 GCA_035271465.1 Dysgonamonadaceae bacterium
GCACGCTCTTCAACTTCTGTTAAGTCTTGACCCATTAAGTTCTTCAAGAATGCATTTCTATATTCTACTGACTCATATCCTAAGTTTTGTTCTTTATTCATTTTGTTTTCGTCTCCTCTTTTTTCTGCGATGATTTTAACATCGCCATTGTTTTCTTCGATTTCTAAAGCTTCTTTAATTTTATTGTCTCGTGTTTCTCTTTCGAGTTTGAATTCGTTCATTCGTTCTTTTAACGACTTGTTTTCTTCCCTCATTGAGTCCACTTGTTCTTTATTAAGTTCTGACCGTTGCTCTGTAAATTCAACCTTTAATTCATCAAGTCTTTCTTTTACTTGATCATAGTTCATATCTTTTGATTCCATTTGTGAAACCTCCTTATTTTTATTCATATAAATCTAGTTCCAATTCAAGCTTGTCTTTTTCAAGCTCTAGTTCTCTTGCCTCTGCAAGTTCTTTTTCTGCCTCTGCAGCAAAGAATGAACGCTGTCTTTTATCAAGTTCAAGCACAGTATTAGAATAAGCACCGTTATCAACAGCACTTACATCAAACAGACGATCTATTTTTTTTATCGTACGAGTTCTCGTCTCTTTATCGTACGCCTCATCGGTTACTGTGAATGCAAAACTCATTTCTTCTAAAAACGATGATTCAATTCTTTCGTAAATGTCTCTGCCGGTTGCGTTTTTTGATAAGTCTGCTTCAAAGTCTAAACCGTTCGGTGTGACAGTTAATGAAAGTGTCTTGTTTCTTGTTTTAGCTGCTGCTGGTCCAACATGATTCATATTGAATACAACATCCGACATCATTGCTTCTGTTAAAGAATTTCTATCAATTTTTTCATAATATTTAATTCCGTCTCGTTCATATAAAACTGTTGGTGTGTCGAATAGTATTGCTGTACCCCTAACCTTCATTTGGTTTGGTTTTTCTTCATCCTCTACCGTTTCATATGAAAACATTCTATATTCTCTATCTTTAGTTATCATACTTACATCTCCTTCATCATGTTTTTTGTTATTCCTTCTGCTTATCTACTTCTTTATCGATTTCTTCATCGACTTCCACCTGTGTAATCGTGTCATCATCAATGCGTAACATTTCAGCATATTCTTTTCTAATATACTTACGGTTATCGCCTGTTTTAGGCAAGTTCCATATCTCCGCAACATCATCACTACCAAAGATACCTCTATCAAATAAGGCTCTTGATACTTCAAGCTTTGTTGTGTTTGACGCATATTGTAATCTGTTAGCACTAAAGTGAATTTCATTACCATGCGCTTTCTGTGTGCTTGTGAACATCATATTTGTAATAGCTTGACTTAACTGAATTGCGAAAGGTTCAACCTCACCTTCATAAAACGCATTCCAAGTATCTTCATTAAATTTGTTTTGAAGTATATCTTCATTGATTCCAAAATACGAATACACGTTATTCTTAATGAATTCAATTTGCTTTTCATCTGCGGTGTACGGTTGACTCTTAATCTGATCTACACTTACATATTTGGTATCAAACATCATGACTCCACTTTGATTATCAGAGGAAAGGTTTGTTTTAGAGAAGTTTTCTCTTTCCTTCTCGATATCTTCTGGTCTCATATTCTGTCCGATTCGAGCCATGAATCTAATCTTGGCGCTTTGTCGAATCGCATCTTGAATCCCTTGATTTTGTAAATCAATTAAAGACATTGAGTTATGCAAGACTTGGTTTCCATCCCCGAAGTGTTCATCTCGATAATTCATTTTCTTCAAGACACCGACTTCCTCATAAGGTATCATTGCTCTTTTACCGTTATTGAAAAGGTAACGAAGATAAACAACTCCTTTAATTTCTTTTAATTCTACTCGTTCCGTTTTCAAAGGGTATAGACCTTTGATGTGCATAGTTCCTTCGGTGTATATCGGTACGATAAAGGCATATGTATCCACCTCATACAACGTTCTCAAACGGTATAAAAAATCATATATGCTTTGAAACTCATTTGGCTTATGTTTAAGGACGCTTTCAAAGTTCTTATAAGCACTCCCAATAACATGAGGTGTAAGCTTGGCGGTATGTTTTGCTTTAGCATGAACCACACTTCTTATTAACTCTGTTTCATACATCCCACCATCAAAACTTTGGAATGATGGAGTGTAACCATTTATTGTTTCTAAATACTCTGTTACTCTGTCCGCATCTTTTTGTGCTTGTGGAGTAAACAATCTATTGAACCAACCCATTTATTATCCTCCTATCATTCTTGTGTAGTTTTCTTTGTTTCTCTCTAGTGCAACATAAGCATCTAAGGCAGCAGCGAAACCATCAATACGAACATTCTTACCTTTTTCTTTTGTTGGTTGAATGTTTCCATTTGTATCTTCTTTGACCTTCACATTTGTAACGCACCACTCAAAGATTGGATTGCGACCATACACTAAACGTTTACTCTTTAAATCTGACTCTAATAATTTCATTGGCGCTGATAAAGTCTTGGCGCCTTGTCTTACTTCTTCCATTGCATTTTTACCAAAGTATGAAGCCATCTCATCA
>DATERO010000089.1:0-4363 GCA_035271465.1 Dysgonamonadaceae bacterium
CCATAATCTTTCAGCTTTTCACTGAACAGCTTTCTGCAAATCGAAATAACTTCGTCAAATTGATCTTTTGTCGCATCCATTTTAATACAAATAATGTTCTTTTTCTTTATACCATGACAGTATGCAAAGGTAGATAAAAAAAGAAAAAGGTGCAAGTTATATTCTTGCACCCTTTTTCAATATAGTTTAATGTGTCAATTTTACGATAAACGCAATACTTGACCTATTTTAAGTGTAGCGTTTTTTGTAATATTATTCAAATCACATAGTTGTTGTAGAGATACACCATTTCGATTAGCAATTGCACCAAGAGTATCTCCTCTTTTAATTTTATATTGCTTTACCTCACCCGAAAGATCGGTTGTGTTGGATGAAGAGGTGGTAGTAGTTGATTTTGTATTATTAAGAAGTAACCTTTGACCTATTCTTAAAGTAGTGCGAGTTGTGATATTGTTCAAATCACAAAGTTGTCTTACAGTTAAACCACTGTTGGAAGCTATTTTACTTAGCGTATCACCCTTCTTGACTTGGTAATGCTTAACATCGCCCGACACATATTTGTTAGTTGTTGCATTTGTGGATGCAACATAATTAGTGGCAACGGTTCTTTTAATTACTTTGCTACTTTGAGTTGTTTTCTTGTAGCTATCTGTAGATACTAAGTAGCTATCACGATGACACACTTTATTATCAAAATCTATTATAAAATTTGGATCGATTGGTTTACCAAGAAAACGCGTTTCTAAATGCAAATGCGAACCAGTTGAACGACCAGTGTTTCCAGCAAGACCAATTGGATCGCCCGACATAACAAAGTCATTTTCATCTACTAAGAACTTAGACATATGACCATAAACAGTTTCTAGACCATTTATATGACGAATCACTATGTAATAACCATAACCTCGTGCATCATATTGTTTAACACGGATTTTTCCATCAAATGCTGCATAAATAGTGTCTCCAGTGAAGGCTTTGATGTCTACACCATAATGATACCTGCTCCCTCCTCTACGTCCAAAGTTAGAGGTTACGTGCCCTGATGAAGGCATTGTAAAGTTGCTTAAGTCAATCTCAAATTCAGATGGTGCATTTACTTGCGTACCATAAGCATTTACATGTTTATTTACCCAAACTCCACCATATAACTCTTCAGAGGGAATTGCATCTATATCAATTGCCTCACGTTCGTTTACAGCTTCTTCTAAAACAGATATATCCATTTTGAGCTTAAAACCATCGGCTAATAAGTTGCTTTCTGAGAAATCATTTAATCCATGAGATTGCTTGTACATTAACTTAGCTCTTGAATTATCAGGATCGTCTTTAGTTCCATCCACTTGGGAGAAAGCTGTTGTGGAGAAAAGGATGCATCCGGCAAATGCGAACAGCTTAATTCCTGATTTTAGATTTTTAAATGCCATATTTTTTTGATAGTTAAGTTTTTTACTCTTTTACTATTGTTTTTTTAAGTTTCTAATACTCATCGTTTGCATATAAATGTGATAAAAGAAGAGGTCTATATTCAAATAACTCTTCTTCTTTAAAAAAACGATTTAATTCTATCGATGAGTTCTCTTCCGAATCGGAAGTGTGAACTATATTTTCTTGCACACTCATACTATAATCGCCACGGATTGTACCTGAATCGGCATTTCGACTATTAGTTGTTCCACTCATTTTTCTAACAACATCAACTGCATCTAATCCTTTTAATGCTAATATTAATACAGGAGTAACTTGCATTGAATCTTTTATCCGCTTAAAAAAAGGTTTATCTTTTAAGTGAGCATAGTGAACTTCCAACATTTCATCCGAAAGGGACATCATCTTAAAACCTACTATTTGTAACCCCTTCTTCTCGAAACGAGAAATAACCTCCCCTACAAGACCTCTTTGTATTGCAGATGGTTTAATGATCACTAAGGTTTTTTGCATGAGCTAAGATAAAAAGATGATCTAAAATGACTCTATTGTTGATTTATTTCACTAATTAAACCCAAAGTAACCTTTTTCATTTTGTTTATCCAAATTTCGCGATGCTCTATTTACACCATCTTCCTCGATCAAAGAGCTAAATCATCATTATGCAATCGTATCAGACACTAAATCAAGAAATTACATGAAAACATGTTATACAACACATATTTCATTATTTAAGTCAACAAAACACCCATTAACTCCCTAAAGCTATCATCCAACGTAAAGTGAGAGAGTTATTAATATCATAAAATGTTTTATCAAGAAAAGAATTTTCTTTTTTAGATAAATAAGTAAACTATACAATTTTAGAGCACTATGTAATTGCTTTAATTTTCAAAAATCTATTTTCGTTCTACTTACTTTTACCTATATTTGCAGCAAAATAAACAAACTCACTGTTTCTACTTTAGTAGACTAAGATTTTAAATACATAGTTCATGAATAAATACAGGCTTATTAATAATGTTACGGGATGGATAGTTTTTATAATATCTGCTGTTGTTTATTTGATGACCATTGAGCCAACAGCTAGTTTTTGGGACACTGGTGAATTCATTACATCAGCATATAAATTAGAAGTGGGGCACCCTCCTGGCGCTCCATTTTTTATGCTCACCGCCAACTTCTTCACTCAGCTCACTTCAGATCCTGCCAACGTAGCAATCATGGTTAATGCTATGTCAGGGATACTAAGTGCTCTTACGATATTATTCCTCTTTTGGACAATCACCCATTTGACACGTAAATTAATTCTCAAATCAGATCAAAAAACATTATCGATTGGTCAAATAGTTGTGGTTATTGGTAGCGGTTTGGTAGGCGCTTTAGCATATACTTTCTCTGACACTTTCTGGTTTTCAGCAGTTGAGGCCGAGGTGTATGCATTTTCATCGATGTTTACTGCATTGGTCTTTTGGCTCATTCTAAAATGGGAAGACAATGCTCATAAGCCACACTCTGACAAATGGATTGTTCTTATAGCATATATGATGGGACTTTCAATTGGTGTCCATCTTTTAAATCTTCTCTGCATTCCTGCTATTGTATTAATTTATTATTACAAGAAAAAAGACAAAGCAAACTGGAAAGGCACAACATTAGCACTATTATTCTCCTTCGGACTGATTGTTATATTAATGTATGGTATCATTCCAGGATTTACCAAAGTTGGTGGATGGATAGAGCTACTTGCAGTGAACTCCTTGGGCATGTCATATAATTCGGGACTATTTATTTATCTTATAGCTTTAGTTGGATCTATAGTTTGGAGCATTGTTGAAACGATGTCCGACAAGCCGAACACTCTTCGCGTTAGATTAACTTTTCTATTAAGTCTTATGTTATCAGGTGTACTGTTCATTGGAGACAACATATGGCTATGGCTGATACTTATTGGTACATCTCTCTTTTTTATATTCAAATCAAAAAAAGCCAGTCTCTCATTCATTAACATTTCGATGACATGCTTACTAGTAATTTTGATTGGATACTCTTCATTTGCTTTAATACCTATTCGATCAATTGCTAATCCTCCCATGGATCAAAACTCACCTGAGGATGTATTTAGCTTAGCTGGATACTTAAATCGTGAGCAATATGGCGATCGTCCATTAATATATGGTCGCACATTTGCTTCAGATGTAGAAAGAAAAGCTGATGGAAGTGTTGATGTTGCATCAAAGAAAAAGCGATACGAGAAAGTTATCAAAAACTCTCCAGAGGAGAAAGACAGGTATGTAGCGAGCACCATTTCGCAATATAAATATACAAACTCAATGTTATTCCCACGCATGCATTCATACAGTGGAAACCCAAGTTTTAACAATCACATGATTGGTTATAAGATGTGGGGTGGAATAAATAATGAAAAGCAAATGCCAACAATGTTAGACAACATAAGGTTTTTCTTTTCATACCAATTAAATTATATGTACTGGAGATATTTCATGTGGAATTTCTCTGGAAGACAAAACGATATACAGGGTGATGGAGGTATAACAAGTGGTAACTGGATTACAGGCATTTCATTTATTGACCAGTATGTACTTGGCTTAGGACCTCAAAAAGACATTGCGCCTGATGTTGCTGACAATAAAGCAAGAAATGTATATTACATGCTTCCTTTAATATTAGGTATCATTGGAATTGTATATCAATTGAGACTAAAAGAAAAAGGAATACAAAGCTTCTTAGTAGTCTTTATGTTGTTTTTCATGACAGGTATAGCGATTGTTATATATCTCAATCAGACACCCTTTGAGCCACGTGAAAGAGATTATGCATTTGCAGGCTCTTTCTATGCCTTTACTATTTGGATAGGAATGGGAGTAGCAGGAATTGCCTCATTTTTGAGAAAATACTTTAGCAGCACTGCAATGGC
>DATERO010000090.1:0-8113 GCA_035271465.1 Dysgonamonadaceae bacterium
GCACTTTGAAATTGAGACATCGAAACTAACAACAAACAAGGATAGATTAAGAATATTAGGCATTAGTGATTTACATCTAGGCTACACCATTGGAGCAAAAGAGCTAACAAAGTGGGTCCAAATAATTAATGACGAAAATCCAGACATAGTTGTTATTGGTGGAGATCTAATCGATAATAATGCTAAGATTATATTTGAAATGGGACTTGATAGGATACTTAGGAACATACATGCTCCTTTGGGAGTATATGCGTGCTTGGGCAATCATGAATATATATCTGGGAAAACTGAAAGCATACGTTTTCATGAAGCATCTAATATATTAGTGTTGAAAGACACTATATACCACGTCACTGAAAATATAACATTGATTGGGCGTGACGACCTATCGAATAAAAACCGGAAGACCTTGAATGCAATTATAAATGGAGTTGATAAAAACCAATTTAAACTATTATTAGACCATCAACCCTCCAATTTAGAAGAAGCGGAAAAAGAAAAAATTGATCTTCAGTTTTCGGGTCATACACATAACGGACAAGTATTCCCCTTTTCATTAATTGCAGAGTCAATGTTTGAAAACCCACATGGAATGATTCGAAAGGGATTAACTTGGGTATATGTTTCATCAGGACTTGGTATTTGGGGAGGTAAATTCCGAATTGGTACTCAATCGGAATATGCTGTGTTTGATTTAATACCCAAACAAAAATAAAGGAGCAGCCATGACAGTATATTTTTACGCCTTATTTGTTCATCTTTCACTCAATGTCTATATATTTATAAAAGGTATACGGCTTTTAGAGGAAAAGAGAGTTTGGCGAGCAATATTTGCATCCTTTTTTATACTTGAGTTTGCTTTTTACTTAACAGGTCTTTATTTACATCCTATTCTCCCAAATAATATTGTTCGATTTTTATGGTTGATGGGGTCAACCTGGATGGTTTTCTTGTTCTATATGACTCTCTTGTGGCTCGTTATAGACTTACTGCTGTATTTAAATAAACGAAGACCATTTATTGGTAGTTATTTAAATGATAATCCAAGAACATCAGGAGCCATTTTCTTTGTTGTCACAACACTCTCCATTATAACCATAATGTTCATAGGGAATTATCGATTTAGAAACCCAACTGTAACAGAGCTGGAGATAAATATCAATAAAGAAGCAAGAGGACGCTCTTCTTTGAAAATAGTGGCAGTAAGTGATGTACATTTGGGATACTTAATTAATAAAAAACATGCCACACGCTATGTTGAACTTATAAATGAACAAAATCCCGATATTATTTTGTTTGTAGGTGATATAATAGATGCCGAAATTGCTCCAATCCTTGAACAGAATATGCAAGATGATTTCCTTAAATTAAAAGCACCACTAGGAATCTACTCTTGTACAGGAAATCATGAGTATAGGTACGAAGCTGAAAAAAAAATAAATTGGTTAAATGATAACGCCGGTATCAAAATGATACGTGATTCGGCAGTGCTTATTGATAGTTCATTTTATGTGGTAGGTAGAGAAGATTGGATTATCCCATCACGTAAAGATTTGAAAACAATACTTGCAGAACAAAATGTTGATGCTGCACTTCCTATAATAGTTTTAAATCATACTCCTAATGATTTAAACGATGAAATGAAAAATGGGGCGGACATAGCGTTATATGGACATACCCATGATGGACAAGTTTTTCCTTTCAACATATTGACCCGATTGATGTTTGAAGTATCAAATGGTTATAAGAAAAAAGGTGATACTAACGTATACGTCAGTTCAGGACTAGGACTATCTGGACCACAATATAGAATAGGAACTAAATCTGAGATCGCTGTATTGAACGTTACATTTAAGGATTAACTATAAAAAAGAGACAACTTTATCTAACTGTATACTATTAGATCCTTTGATAAGAATACAGAATCCAGAAAGTGGGTCAGTCGTAAACTGTTGAATTAAATCGCCTACATTTTCAAAGATAGGAAACCCAGTGTCCACTTCTTTAAATGCTTTACCAACTAAATATACATTGGAGAAGGAATAAGCCTCAATTAAATCAATAAGCTGTTGATGTTCTGCTTTGCTAACTCCCCCCAATTCTTTCATTTCTCCAATTATTAAAGCTTTTGGACTGAATGGATAATCCGCAAAATTATCCAAAGCCGCTTTCATGCTTGTAGGATTTGCATTGTAAGCATCAACAATCAATGAATTCTTTTCAGTCTTTTCAAATTGTGAGCGATTATTTTTAGGTATATATGATTCTAACGCCTCATTAATAAAAGTAGAATTCACCCCAAATAAACTACCAACAGCAATTGCAGCAAGCGCATTGTCCAAGTTGTAGCTACCCACCAGATGTGTTTTAACAGAATGTTTATTATCAGCAAACTGCCAGTCGAATTCAAGATAAGGATAATTGGAAACTGCAGATCCATAAACAAAAAGTGATGTATCATCTCTACCATAATCATATGCTTCTATGTTAGAGGACACGTTCAAGACACTTTTCAAATCATTATTTACAAATGCCTTACCATCATTTCGATCCAAATAATCAAATAATTCAGCTTTAGTTTTTACAATATTTTCAAAAGAACCAAAACCCTCCAAATGAGCCAGTCCTACATTGGTAATCAAACCATAATCGGGTTCTGCAATTTCGCACAACTTTTTGATTTCACCAGGATGATTAGCTCCCATTTCCACAATTGCAATTTCATGTTCTTTGGACATTGAAAGCAGTGTGAGTGGCACACCAATATGATTATTGAAATTACCTTGGGTATAAGCAACTTTAAATTCTCTCGCCAAAACTCTTGCTATTAGCTCCTTAGTTGTTGTTTTACCATTTGTACCTGTTATTGCAACTACAGGTGTTTTAAACTGCTTACGGTGATAGTTAGCAAGTTGCTGCAAAGCAGTTAGCACATCGTCGACCATTATGATGCGATCTGGTCGAGCAACGTTCTTTTCCCATTCGTCCACAACAGCATACGAGCATCCTTTTTCTAAAGCTTTTTCTGCAAAATTATTCCCATTGAAAGTAGGACCCTTAAGTGCAAAAAAGATTGATTGATCGGGGCAAACCCGAGAGTCAGTAGTTACTACAGGATATTGTTTGAAAATGCTGTATAATTCAGAAATGAGCATAAATATTTTAATATTATAGTTTTAGTTTATTAGCAATAGCTTTTGGTAGAGCATCTTTGTGAATTACAATATTCAGTGTTTTGTATCTTACAAAAGCTTCAGAAACATACCACAATCCCTTGTATGGACCAGTTTCTCCCCAAGAGTTTTTTACCATATAAAACTTATTTCCCTCTTTGTCTTTTGCAACTCCAAAGATCTGCATTCCATGATCGTCGGTTGTTTCATAGTTGTCATAAGCAATTTGACGTTCTTCTTGCGTAATTTTTTTTTCTTTTAAAATCTCCCTACCGAGTTTACTTAAAACTTGATTACTTCTTTCTCCAGGAGTTAATCCCAACCAATGTGCTTGATCACTACCAGCATTTTCAACAGATTCTAAATCTGGTACTAAAGCAACTCCTTGACGAGTAAAACCGATTTCACTTACATCTGTTGCCCAAGCTACAGTGTATCCATTCATCAATGCGTTGTCAATAGACTCTATAAACTCATCCAAAGGTAGGTTAACTGAATTAGCCCATCGCCAATTGTCAGGCACTTCAATAGGGAACTTGATGTAAAAATCATGGTGTGTAAAAGAACTTAGTGAGACATAATTATCTGCTTTTAATCCTAAAGAGGATGCAAAGCTTTGTGGTGTATATGTTTTTCCATCATATTCAAAACTGGAAGGCTTCTCACCAAAGTAAGCATCGAGAATGCCATTGTAACCTTTGAACCACACGGGCGATAATTTCTTGTTCTTATTTGCAATTACACCTTTCATATATTCGCTTAAGATGTTGTCAATCTCTCCATGCTTATGATTATCTTCACCATACATAAGACCCTGATATTCGTTTACTGGTACTACACCGTATTCATCTAATGTTTCAATCACATCAGCAAACGAGCCACCAGGAGAGAAATTAAGACTTCCCTGTAAGCGAGCATATTTAACTGCTTTATCTTCGTAATTTCTGCGCACGATGTACATTTCGGACAAATCGTACTCACCTTTGCCAATTCTCAACAATTCAGATTCTAAGAACCCTACACCAGCAAAACTCCAACAAGTTCCTGAGTTTGCTTGGTTTTTTATATTTGTAATTGGATTCTCTTTTACTACTGTAAAGTTATAAGCATTCGATTCGTTTTGCGCCATCAAAAACAGAGACGCTAATAACATAGTTGTTACTAAAATGAACTTATTCATATTCTGTGCATTTAATATATAAATATAAATCTATTAATTTCATGAAGAAACATTGTATCACAAAGTTAATTTAAAAATAGAAAAGTGCATTGTGTTTATCGCGCTAATTAATTAGCAGGCTTAAATATAAACTATCTTTATCACTAACAAATAAAACAACACATATATGAAAGAATATAAACCGCCTAAGAGAAAATCCAAAGTAAAATTATATATAATGTTGTTTTTAATAGTTGCTTTGGGAATATTCGTCTTTGTTAGGTACTATTTTGTATTTGGAACAGGAGTAAAATCGGGAGAGTTGAACTACTTAGTTCACAAAGGAGTTGTTTTTAAGACCTACGAAGGTAAATTAATTCAATCGGGATTTAGAGCTGATAAACCAGAAGGATTTCAGTCAAATCAATTCGAGTTTTCTGTTGCAGACAAAACTGTTGCCGAAAAACTTATGCTGTCAAGTGGAAAAAATGTGGAACTGCACTACAAAGAATACTTTGCAACTATACCATGGAGAGGGTTTACGAAGTTTATTGTTGATAGTATTATTGATATAAACGAGAATAAGCCAAATAACAACTTACCATATGATGATACTCCAAATTAGGCAAATTGAAGTATATCGGCAAATATTATTTTTAAATTACTCCTCTTTATTTTTGTGCTTTACCTTTATATCTTTTTTCTTTTTCTCTATAACATCATCATCTTCTATAAATTGAGAAGGATTAAAATCGTATATATTTTGATTTTTATGACTTTGTTTACTTTTCTCTTTTCTCATATTGTGTGTATCTTTTGTTTTCATTTTGATCAAATTTGATAGTGGTTTAGTTTTAAAACAAACTGCAACAAGATATGTTTGAGCAAAAAAGCTTGAATTTTCATCAGCATCATATAAATAATCGTCGAAAAAGGGTTTAAAATATCTTTTTTGAACCTTCGTTGATAACAAACACTATAAAGAGTAAACTTTCAGTTATTTCGCTGTGATCTAACACAAGGAATTATATGTAATTCATGTTTTCGGAAATCCCTAAAGTCATTTCCGGTCTTTTGGAAGAGGTTTCGGGTTTTCCGAAAGTAGTTCAAAATTATTTTTTACGGTTCTGGAGATTCCCGAAAGCAACTCAGAATTATTTTTAGAGGTTTTCGGGACTCCCGAAAGTGGCTCAGAATTATTTCTAGAGGTTTTCAGGATTCTCGAAAGTGACTCAGAATTTATTTTTGAGGTTTCGGGATCCCCAAAAGCAGCTCAGGTTTTTTCTGAAAGAGATTTCGGATTCCCGAAAAAGGCACAATAATTCACCAACATCCATTCGTAATTAATAATACGAATTTAATTTTCAATTCTTTATTGCTTCAATCAGTTTTTCCACCGCTTCTTCAATAGTATTTTCGCTTTGCAACAATGACACAAACTTGCTACCAATAATTGCACCCGAAGCATTTTCACAGGCTGCATCAAACGTTGTTTTGTTTGAAATACCAAACCCAATCAAGCGTGGGTTTTTTAGGTGCATTGCATTTACTCTTTGGAAATATGCTACATTCTCATCTCCAAAAGCAGACTTAGCACCTGTAACAGATGCAGTGGAAACCATATAAATGAAACCTCCTGTGTATTTGTCAATCAAGCGAATACGCTCCTCGGATGTTTCGAGTGTAATCAACATATTTATGTATATTCCGTGTGATTCGGCAATTGATTTGTACTCATTTATATAATCCTCAAATGGTAAGTCGGGAATAATTACACCATCAATACCACAACGTTTGGCTTCGGCACAAAAACGATCGAAGCCAAGCTGCATAATAGGGTTGAGGTATCCCATCAATACCAATGGAATTTGCACAGATTCGCGAACAGTTGATAATTGCTGGAAAAGTAGTTTCAAACTCATGCCATTTTGTAAAGCCTTGCTCCCAGATGCTTGAATTACTGGTCCATCAGCCATGGGATCACTAAAGGGAATGCCTATTTCAATCAGCTTTACACCGTTTTTCTCCAACGATTGGATTACGGGAACTGTATCATTAAGATTGGGGAAACCGGCAGTGAAGTAAACCGATAAAACTCCTTTTTTTTCTTTTTCGAAAAGTGTATCTATTCTATTCATTGTTTCAATGATTTTATAAATTGTTGAATGGATTGTATGTTTTTATTTGCGGGCGATAGTTCAAATTTGCTATTAATATCTATACCGACACATTTATGGTGCTCAAACTCACCAATGGCTTGTACATCATCTGGACCAATTCCACCACTAAGTAGAAAAGGTGTATTACCTTGATAATTTTGCAAGATATCCCAATTGAACTTTCTTCCCGAGCCGCCATAAGCGAAGGTTTGTGTGTCAAAAAGAAAATAATAACAGTACTCTTCATATTCAGCAATCCTCTTCGATGGAAAAGAATCTGCAATACCAAAAGCTTTCATTATTTGAATGTCGTGTTGTGCTAATTGTGCACATAACTCTGGTGACTCATCGCCATGCAATTGCACAATGTCAAGTTGAAACAATTCGATTTTCTCTAAAATTGATTCATGACTTTCATTGACGAACACCCCTACTCTCTTTGCACTGTTTGGGAGATAAGCAGGCAATTGATTAACATATCGTTGAGATTTAGGATAGAATATAAACCCCATCCAATCTACGCCTAATGTCTCAACATCACGAATATTATCGGCATCAAGCATTCCACATACTTTTATTATTGAAGTACTTCTATTCATGAATGCCACTAATAAATTGTTTGAGTGCCTCACCAGGATTGCTTGATTTCATAAAATTCTCACCAATCAAGAAACCACTGAACCCAGCTTGACGCAACTCATACACTGTTTCCGGATCAGAGATACCACTTTCTGAAATCAACACAGCTTCTTTTGGTAAAGTATCAATCATTTTAAATGATTTCTCAACCGTTGTCTCGAAAGTTCCCAAATTGCGATTATTTATGCCAATCATATTATTGAGTGAAGACACGTGTTCTATTTCACTTTCATCGTGCAACTCTAACAACACTTCCAAGCCTATACTTTGAGCAGTTTGCGTAAATTGTTTGCATTTTTGCGATGTTAGTGCAGCTGCAATTAATAGTATTGCATGAGCTCCAAACATCTTTGCTTCAAAGAGTTGATATTCGTCAACAATAAACTCTTTTCGCAAGACAGGAAGAGAGGTTAGTGCAATTGTCTTTTGCAAATCGTTCATAGTCCCTCCAAAGTACACTTCATCGGTGAGGATGGACAGGGCTGCTGCACCATTATTTTCATACTCCAAAGGAATAATAGAAGCATCGGCTTCTTTATTAATCCACGATTTAGAAGGAGACTTGCGTTTAAACTCAGCAATAATTCCATTTGATGACTTCAACAAGGCATCCTTCAAAGAGTGTGATCGATACGAACTCTCGCCTATTTTCTTTTCAATATCTTTTATTGAGACCAGCTTCTTTTGACTCTCAACTTCTATTTTTTTATGTGCGATAATCTCGCTTAATACATCTTTCATTTTCTCAACTATTTATCTCTATAAACTTGTTTAAACTTCGCAATGCTCCTTTAGAATCAATAGACTCCAAAGCAATGGCAATGCATTCATCAATGGACTTTGATGGTTCAATCAATTGAATTGCAAAAGCAGCATTGGCTACTACAACATTGGTTTGAGCAGAAGTACCCTTACCATTTAACACTGCATTAAAAATTGAAACAGCCTCTTCTATCGTTTCTCCTCCGTAAATATCTTCTTCT
>DATERO010000091.1:0-2669 GCA_035271465.1 Dysgonamonadaceae bacterium
AATGCGGATTTTATTATCGTCAGATAATAGCAAGGTGTGTTTTGAGCTGCTCGAATTATATTCAGCATCTCAAAACCTTGCCCTTTCAGGGAAATAAATTTTCTCGGAACTCGAAAATTTTAATAGGGAATGTAGTTTAATAAGGGTATGAATAAAGATAAAATGAAGAATAAGAAACCGCATCGAGGCGGTCGTAAGCCAAAGAAAGATCCGGCAATTTATAGATATTCGGTGAGCTTTAATGCTGTCGAACATGAACGCTTCTTGGCCCTGTTTGAACAATCAGGAATGAGAACCAAAGCTCATTTTATTGTTAAAAGAATATTTGATGAGCCGTTTAAGGTTATCCATATTGATAAACCAACCGTGGATTATTATGCTAAGCTTACAAGTTTCTACTCTCAATTTAGGGCAATTGGCGTAAATTACAACCAGGTGGTTAAGGCTATAAACACGCACCTTACTCCTAAGAAAGCACTTGCTTTTCTCTATAAACTTGAAAAAGCAACTTTAGAACTTGTTACTGTTACACGTAACGTGATAGCTCTTACCAAGGAGTTTGAAGAGAAGTACATCAAGACAAATCAGAATAACACTAATAAATAGTATGGTAGCTAAAATTAATGTTGGAAGCTCTTTGTACGGAGTATTGGCTTACAATCAGAAAAAGATTGATGAAATGCAGGGTAGGGTACTGTTCACTAATCGTATGTTTGAAAGCGAGGATGGCAATTTTAATATTCATCGTTGCCTGGAATGTTTTGAAATGCAGCTGCCGCAAGATATCAGAACGGAAAAACCTATTATCCATATCTCTTTAAATCCGCATCCTGATGATAAACTCAATGATGTTCAGCTTTCCGAGATTGCACAGCAGTATATGGATAAAATGGGTTATGGTGCTCAACCTTATATTGTTTACAAGCATGAGGATATTAACAGACATCATATTCATATTGTATCTCTTCGGGTTGATGAGCACGGAAGGAAACTAAACGACAAGTTTGAATTTCGTCGCAGCAAAGATATCACAAGAGAAATAGAGGAAAAATATGGTTTGCATCCTGCTGAAAAAACGAAAGATAAGGAGTTAACCCAATTTCAGAAAGTGGATTATGAATCCGGAGATATAAAAAAGCAGATATCAAATACAGTAAAAGGTGTAATGAGCAGTTATCGCTTTCAAAGTTTTGGTGAGTTTAAAACATTACTTTCATTATACAATATTCATGCAGAGGAAGTAAAAGGTGAAGTCAGAGGCAGACAGTATCACGGTATCGTTTATTCCGCAACCGATAATGAAGGTGATAAACAAGGCAATCCCATAAAGTCATCATTAATTGGCAAGTCTGTTGGTATTACTACCCTAAACCACAAGGTAAAGCAAACTTCTGAAATCTGGAAGGAAGGTGCTTTAAGGTCTGAAGTTAAAAATACTGTTCATAAATTATTGAATAGTTCAACTTCAATATCTCAATTCAAGAACATTCTGAAAGAGAAAGGAATAGATGTGGTAGTAAGACAAAACAATGAGGGGCTTATATATGGTGTTACTTTTATAGATCATAATAACAGGATGGCATTGAATGGTTCCAGATTGGGTAAAGAGTTTTCTGCAAATGCAATAAATAATCTTTTTCAAGGTGTTTCTGAGACTGGTCTTAAAACAACCACTTTAAAAGAGATGAATAAGAAAACAGAATATGAATCTCCTGATTACACGGATAAATCAATATCTGAACATCAGGACAAATCAACAAACAAAGATTCTCTAATTGGTGATATTCTTAAAATGATATTTGGAAAATCAGGATATCACGATGATGATTACTCTAATTCAACCAAACGAAGTAGGAAGAAAAAACGCCGATATGGAAGACAAATTTAATTTTCAAAAATAGGCTATTATGCAAAGTGAAGATGATTTAAGGGGATTGGCAAAGGTGATGGACTTTATGAGGGCGATTAGCATCATGCTTGTGCTTATACATATTTATTGGTATTGCCACGCTTATTTTGTTAGTATGAATTACACTGTTTCTGTAGTAGATAAAATACTGCTTAATTTTCAGGATAATACAGGACTGTTTAATCACACTATAATAACGAAGCTTTTTGCTGTTCTTTTTTTGGCTTTGTCATGTTTGGGAACAAAAGGAGTGAAGAATCAAAAGGTTACTTGGGGTAAGATTACTCTGTTTTTGATTTTAGGAATTCTGTTCTTTTTTATCAACTGGTGGATACTTGATTTGATGTTGTCCCTATCTTCAAAAGCTATTCTCTATACCTTTACTATGAGTTTAGGTTATCTATTTTTGCTACTTTCAGGAGTATGGATTTCAAGGTTGATTAAAATTAATTTGATGGATGATGTTTTTAATATAGAGAATGAATCCTTTATGCAGGAGATGCAACTTATGGATAATGAATATTCTGTTAATCTGCCTACCAGCTTTTGGTATAGAAAAAAGCAATACAATGGATGGATTAATGTTGTGAATCCTTTTCGTGCTACAATTGTATTGGGTACTCCCGGAAGTGGTAAATCTTACGCTGTTATTAACAATTATATCAAACAGCAGATTGAAAAGGGTTTTTCCATGTATATCTACGACTATAAGTTTCCAGATCTTTCGGAGATAGCATATAATCATTTGATGAATCATTCT
>DATERO010000092.1:0-7238 GCA_035271465.1 Dysgonamonadaceae bacterium
TACACTTGCACAATAAATTGACCCTAAAACCACCTAGCATACTTTTTTTTTGTATTTTAGTGCCTATATATTTGTAAGTGCTGTTTAATAGACATATCACTAACAAGGAACAAGGTACTATTCAACAAAATCGAACTTCACATTGAGTTGATTGTTACATCATATCAAATAGAGATAAGTGCGAAAAGAGTATTTTTTTGCAGATAAAATTTAATACAAAATATGGACGATTTTTCATTTGTTGGTAATAGCGATATAGCATCTATTGAAGAACTATATCGTAAATATTTAGAGAATCCCGAATCGATTGACGCAAGTTTTGCTCACTTCTTTAAAGGATTTGATTTTGCAATGAAAAACTTTCAGCCAGTGGCTGGTCAAGTAATTAGCAAAGAATTTAATGTCATCGCTCTTATACATGGCTATCGTCAACGTGGACACTTCTTCACCAAAACCAATCCAGTGCGTGCACGCAGACAATACACCCCTACCCTTGATATTGAAAACTTCGGATTAGAAAAAAACGACTTAGACACAGTATTTGAGGCAGGAACACAAATAGGAATAGGCCCAGCAACGCTGAAAGATATTATTGCACATTTAGAAGAAACTTACTGCCAATCCATTGGAGTAGAGTATCTTTATGTGCGTCGTCCCGAAGTGGTGCAGTGGCTGAGAGAAAGAATGGAGTCTACTCGAAATCAGCCAAACTTTGATGAGCATCAAAAAAAGAACTTTTTTCATCAATTAAAGCAAGCTGTAAATCTCGAAGATTTCATTCACAAAAAGTTTGTGGGACAAAAACGATTCTCTTTAGAAGGTGGCGAATCTTTAATCACTGGATTATACTCTATCATTCAGAAAGGCTCATCATTTGGTGCCGAGGAGTTTGTGATTGGCATGGCTCATAGAGGTCGATTAAATGTTTTGACCAATGTGTTAGAGAAGCCTTATCGCAATGTTTTCAAAGAATTTGTGGGACAAGATTACGATGAAAGCGTTACGTTGGGAGATGTGAAATACCACCTCGGCTTTAACAAGAAAGTTAAACTAGAGGATGGCAAAGAAGTAAACCTTGCACTACTACCTAACCCATCACACTTAGAAGCCGTAACTCCTATTGCTATTGGGCTCGCTCGTTCGCGCATAGAACATAAATATGACAATGATCATGACAAAGTTGTACCCATCATCATTCATGGTGATGCCGCAATTGCCTCTCAAGGAGTGATGTACGAAGTGGTACAAATGTCCCGACTGGCCGGATACGAAACAGGTGGCACAATTCATGTGGTTGTAAACAACCAAGTAGGATTTACCACCAACTATATAGAAGCTCGTTCCAGCACCTATTGTACAGACATTGCAAGAGTTACACGAAACCCCGTTTTCCATGTCAATGGTGATGACACAGAAGCAGTAGCCTATGTGTTTGAACTGGCAATGGAGTACCGTCAGAAATTCAATACAGACGTATTTATCGATATACTGTGTTACCGAAAATATGGTCACAACGAGGGAGATGAACCCCGCTTTACACAGCCCTTACTTTATAAAACAATTGCCAAGCATCCCAACCCATTAGAGATATATGCTGCACAACTGCAGAAAGAAAAGGTGCTTTCATCAAAAGAAGCACGAAAATATATAAATGAGTTCAACGAGTACCTCGAAGAAGAACTTACTGCCTCGAAGGAGATTGACAAAGTGTCTATTCCAAGATTTATGCCCGACTTATGGTCATCTTTTCCATTTCCCGAAGATGATGATTTTAAACACTCCATTGCAACGGGAGTGAAGAGAGAAACGATTGACAAGTTGTGGTCTCAAATGAATTATGTACCCGAAGATAAATTGTTCTTTTCCAAAGTGCATAAAATAATAGAAGATCGACAGAAAGTGTATGAAAGTGAAAAGATTGACTGGGCAATCGGAGAGCTTTTAGCTTATGCTACTTTAATAAATGACGGATATCCTGTTAGATTGAGTGGTCAAGACAGCGAACGCGGCACATTTGCTCACCGTCATGCTAGTTTTGCACAAGAGGATGTACGCGAACGTTACATGCCTTTGCGTGACTCAACTGAGTTTAAAGCGTCTTTCACTGCCTACAATTCTCCACTTTCTGAATACGGAGTATTGGGCTTTGAATATGGTTATGCTTTGGGAGCTCCCAATGGTTTAACCATCTGGGAAGCACAGTTTGGCGACTTCCATAATGTGGCTCAAGTAATAATTGATCAATACATCAGTTCGGCTGAAGAAAAGTGGGGGTTGCTTAACGGAATAGTTCTTTATCTACCTCACGGATACGAAGGTCAAGGTCCCGAGCATTCAAGTGGTCGAATTGAGCGATTTCTAACCATGTCGGCACGAAACAATATGCAAGTAATGAATTTCACTACTCCTGCCAATCTGTTTCATGCACTGCGTCAACAAATGATGCGGGATATCAGATTACCCATGATTGTGTTTACTCCAAAAAGCTTGCTGCGTCATCCCAAGTGCATATCTACAGTGAATGACTTGGCGGAAGGCAATTTCCAAGAAGTGATCGATGATGATAATGTGAACGTTGAGTCAGTTACTCGTTTGGTGTTTTGCTCAGGCAAAATATACTACGATTTGTTGGAGCGTAAAGAAGAACTAAGCGCACAAAATGTAGCAATTGTCCGTATCGAGCAGCTGTACCCATTCCCAAAAGAGAAAGTTGCAGCTATAGCTAAGAAGTACTCATCAGCCCTCCTAACTCTTTGGGTGCAAGAAGAACCAGAGAATATGGGTGCATGGACCTTCATTAACAATCAAATGAGAGGTTACAATATAGTTCCAATAGCACGACTGGCGAGTGCAAGTCCTGCAACCGGATTAGCTAAACTCCATACAGTGGGTCAGAAAGAGATTATTGACAAAGTATTTAAAGCATGTCATTGCGACAAAAACCTTCCTTATTGCAATTTAGACTGTGTGGAAGGAAGAAGTCGTGAAGAAATCTTGAAGCAACATCACTACATTAACAACCCATCAAGATTTTCGATTTAGATTTATCTAAATCGAAAATAAATTATTAAAAGTGTTTCAACCCCCAAGTTAACAAAAACGATATGATGATAGAAGTAAAAGTACCTTCCCCAGGCGAATCGATAAGTGAAGTAGAATTGGCAACATGGACCGTTGAAAACGGTGCTTTGGTACATAAAAACCAAGAGTTGGCAATGATAGAATCTGACAAGGCCACCCTATCCTTAATTGCACCTGAATCGGGCAAAATAGAGATTTTGATACAAGAAGGCGAAACGGTGAAAGTTGATAGCGTTGCTTGTCGAATAGACACATCTGTGGAAGTTCCCGATGAAGACTCACTTGAGTCCGATGATGTGGACGAACAAATTGAAGAAGAAAAAGAAGAGACGAAAAAGAAAGAAGACACGGCAGATGCAAAAGAGACAAATATAGCGTCAAAAGGTGCAGACAGTGATCTAGAAGGTAAAGATGCTGAGGATAGAGAAACAGAGAAGTCTGATGATTACTCGAATGTTAAAGCTACTCCATTGGCACGCAAAATGATGGAGGTGGAAAAAATTGATGTCGATGATATCATCAAAGGATTGAGAAGAATATCTTCGGACGATGTAAGTGCGGTACTAAATAGAGGAGCAGAGAGTGCTGACGGGAAACCGTTTTCAACCCCATCATCGAAAGAACGCACCATTGAACGCGAAAAAATGAGCCAACTGCGCAAACACCTTAGCCAGCGGTTGGTGCAAGTGAAGAACGAGACAGCCATGCTTACCACTTTCAACGAAGTGGATATGCAGAACCTGATGAACCTCAGAAAGCAACATCAACCCGAATTTGTAAAAAAATATGGGTATAAAATTGGGCTTATTTCTTTTTTCCTCAAAGCATGCGCTTTATCATTGAAGCTACACCCAAAAGTAAACAGTCAGATGGAGGGCGAGGAGATTTTGCACCCATCCTATGTGGATATTTCTGTTGCTGTGCAATCACCAAAAGGTCTTATGGTACCTGTCATTCGTAATGTGGATACCCTAAGTCTTGCAGAAATTGAATCAGAACTGAAACGCCTTGCCGATAAGGCAATGAGTGGAAAAATAAGTATGGACGAAATGTCAGGTGGCACCTTCACCCTCACCAATGGTGGTGTGTTTGGCTCCATGATGTCAACCCCACTTATCAACCCTCCACAATCTGCCATCATTGGCATGCACAATATTATCGACCGCCCAATAGCAGTAAATGGTCAAGTGCAAATTCGTCCAATGATGTACACTGCTCTTAGCTACGACCACCGCATTATTGATGGAAAAGATGCAGTAGGTTTCTTGGTGGATATCAAGAAAATGATTGAGAGTCCGAGCTCTATGTTGCATGGAGGGAAGGATGAAGGGAAGGAACTGTTGGGATTGTAAAGATATAACTTGTAAGTTTTAAGTTGCAAGTCGTAAGTGAAAGAAGTTGATGGGCTTTTTTGGCTTACGACTTGTTTTTATTGCCTGAATTACTGATTACTTTGCTAACCAAGCAATTGAAGTTATATGTTTGAATGCAAATAGATTTAGTTAGTCTTCAAACCCAGCTTCTTCACCCTCGACCTAACAGCTCCCCTTGTCCTACCAAAATGTTTTGCCATATCATTTTGTGTCACTCCTTCATTAAACATAACAGTCAATTCAGCATCCAGAAAAGGACTCCAAGGCTTGTATGCATGTTCATATTTTAATCGTATCTCATCAAAAGTTTTTGTCTTTTGTATTTTTGGAAGGCCTTTTTCCAGTTTATCTCCCACTGTAATATTTATGCTGCTATTCAGGTCTTTAACATATTCCTTTTTATTAAAGCCCTTCATGATTCGAATCCTGGAAGAAGCAGGAAAGCTCTTAGGTATTAAAGTCTCTGGAATATAAACAGAATTGCGAGTGCGGGTCACGGCAACATAAAGCAGATTTATTTCTTCATTAAGTTCTGTTTGGTTGATCACTCCTGTCCGATTTTTCTCTTTTAGTTTTATCAAATGCTCTTCTGAAAGAAAATCATTCACAATTTGAACTACATCATATTCCATACCCTTGCTACGATGAACAGTCGAAAAAATCATTTCAGCCTCATCTCTATTATCAACATGTTTGGCTCTTATCATTTGAATAATATTAGGGATCTCATTACCATATTCCTTTACAATATCCACCATCATTGCCAGATCTCTATCTTCGGCTTTTTCGATGTAATCAATTAAATCATCAAGATTATTCATTTTCTTAATAAGCTGGTCTCTGATTAAATAATGTTTCCCATTAAATAGATTTAGCACATCGTACAGCGATGCACCCTCTGTTGCATAGGTATATGAGTTTATATTACCCTCGAAGTACAATTTCTGCACCTTTTGTTTCTCCGTAACATATTCAATTGCTTTGATCAGTAATCCAAGATTAGTTCTTGCAAGAACAGCCTTTCTTTTTATGCTGCTACTATTTCCTACCCCATTAATAGAAACATCTGTAGGTATATCAATATGCTTTTTCATTTTCAAAACTTCTACTGCAAGATTTGCAATATCTTGACAAAACCTAAAACTGGTTGAAAGATTATAGGTCTTAAATTTTGCTTTTTCTAAAGAATTTACTGCATATCTCCAATTATAAATCTGTTGGTGCGTATCGCCTACAATTACCTTAGTAGCACCTTGTTTCAAGAACACATCAAGCATTGCCATTGATGCATCTTGTCCTTCATCAAAAAGTATATAATCATAATCAAGTGTAGGATTTGAAAGTTGAAACTTTTTAAGATAAAAGTCGTGTGTAATATCAATTTCTCCTTTGTCCATCATTGTCATCAAGACCCTAGCATTATCAATAATGTAATGATTAAAGGACTTTACAAATGTTTTCGCTTTAGGGTCACTGAGAGTTTCTGCATAATTTAGCTCTTGAATAGTCCGCTTTTGACTATTACAAAAACATTGGGTCAATTTGTTGATGTGTTTTGCAATAATATACTCTGTGTGTCTCTCTTTAAAAGTTCTAATATTAAGCAGGTCTACAATTTCATGAGTTTTATATCCATTAGTCTTTAATTTATAACCGTTTGCTCTTACAATATGTCTATATGCTAAGGAATGAGCTGTTTCGACATTTACATTGAATAGGTTGTTGTCATGAAACTTTTTTATTGCTTCTTGCTTTACAGATTTATTAAATGCTAAATAAAGAATTTTGCAGGTGCGAGGTCTTGCTTTAGCATATTCGATTATGGTAGTCGTTTTCCCTGAACCAGCAATAGCATTAATTTTTATATTGCCAGTAGAATTGATAATGTTGTGTTGTTCGTTGGTTAGCTTCATTATTAAAAGTCAATTTATGGAATAAAGGGCTGTATTGTTTCAGCACAATTTGCTACATTAGTAGATCATCCGATCTTCAAATAATCTTCGCATGTAAACTCTAATTCATTCTGCTGATCGAATCTGGTCATCATGCAACTTATTTCATAATCTTTGTCATAATCTCTTTGACAAGTAATACACAATGGATTTTTCTCTACATAATCGGGGGTAACTTCATAACCATCATCATCAAAAAACCCTGCAATTTTATCACGTGGAATATCGTCAATATGTCTACGCCCACTCGTGTTTTTTCTTCTCATAATTTAATTACCGATTCGATTTCATAAATCCCGTTTGGACGACTATCCTCAGTAATACAAGTGATGCAAGCATTACCAACTGATGCTGAACCCACTACCCAAATATCATTTCCACATGGGCATTTTACACCCTTTTTATAATCCTTTAAAGCAGTATTTAACCGCTTTCTCAAATCTGTTTCATTTTCATCTGGATTGCTCTTAAGCTGCTTTTTGATGTAAGAATTTATTGAAATTGGTATGAAAAACATTGTTTTATTTATTTTATGTATGGTAATAATTCACGTATTGTTTATTTTATTGCTCCAATAATTTTATGAGTAACATTACTATGCAATAATTCAGCCATATTCTGTGTAATCCATTAATCAATCTAATTCGTGATTCAGAATGCTAAGTTATAAATTAACATCCAATAACCAAACCTGTGAATAATTATTTTACTTGTAAAACATTTAATATGTTCACCCCCTGTTTTCAATTTGCGTTAGTGAACATATTAAATCACCAACAAAAAAAATAATTTGAAAGTTAACAACCTCGATATTCCTCCTTATAAATTAATC